>CANQJD010000014.1 GCA_947624175.1 uncultured Bacilli bacterium | reverse complement strand
CACTACAAATTGTTGTTTTTACTTTTTACGCACCACAATTTCTTAAATTTTACTCCACACCAGAAATTGTAGAACCAGAAGATTTTACTTAAGACTTAAATATCCAATGTTTTTGAATTTTAAATCCTACTAAATAAATCATTGTATCTACTAATATTTTAAAATATGATTCATGAATCATAGGTAGTAAATTATGAAATATCATAACAAGAATAGCTGATGCAACTACATTACAAGCACTATGTAAATAAAACTTACCTAAAAGTTTCTCACTTCTTTCATGACTATCAAAGACTAAATATTTAGTTAAATTAAAGTTAATAAAACCTGAAATAATTCTAGCTATTATAGTACCTAAAATAATCGTTAAATTATTATCTAGAGTTGTAAACGTATTAACAAAAAAAGTAAAGATTATTAAATCAAAAACAGCTGCAAATAAACTAGTAAGTCCATATTTAATATATTCATTAAATAAAGCTTTATAAATTAAGATAGAATCGTTTATTCTTTTAAATTTAGATTCACTATGTTTATAATAAATTGTTGTTATAGGAATTTCTATAATATTAATTTTATTTTTAACAAAATTAATTAATATATTCATTTCATATTCAAACTTTTTACCATTTGCTTCTAAACTTAAATTTAAATATCTATTTGGTATTCCTCTTAAACCAGTTTGAGTATCTTTAATAGATTCTCCATATAGAAAACGGAATAAGAAAGAAGTTACTTTATTACCAAATTTACTATTAAAAGGAACATTTTTTAAATTAAAATCCCTGTAACCTAGAATTAAACTATCTTGATTAGCAACCAGTTTTAAAGATACATTGATAATATCTGCAACAGAATGTTGTAAATCAGCATCACAGGTAACAATTCCTTTATATTCTTTCGTAAAATTTTCTAAATAATAATTAATACCATATTTTAAAGCATAACCTTTACCCCTATTTTCTTCGTATTCTAATAAATCAACATTAGGATACTCTTGTACTTTATCAAATATTTTTTTACCTTCCGTACTTCCATCATTTACAACTATAATTTTAAAAAAGTCTGCATTAATTAACTCATCAAGTAATTGCAATAACTTTTTACTAGGATTATAAGCTGGAATTAATATTACTACATCTTTCATGTTTACTCCTTACATTTTTTAATTAACAAGTCCTGGAATATCTAAAATATCATCTTCTTCTGTATCTGGAGATGGATTGGCCTCAGGATTTTCTGTATTATTATCTTTCCCATCTGGAACTTTATTGGTCTCATCATCAGGATTAGTTTCAGGATCATTAGTTTCTAAATTCTTGTCATTTTCCCCTTCTTCAGTATCGGGATTAGTATTCTCTTCAGGATTTTCAGTAGTTTCTTTATCTTTTTCTTCATCTTTAGGAGTTGGAGTTGGCTTTGGTATATAAGGTATAAAGACATCATTATTATTATTTTCCTGATAACTACTTTCTAATAAAACTCCTTCTTGAACTTTTTTTATAGCTTCTTGAGCTTCTTTAATTGTATCCTCATAAGGTTCCATAACATATACTTTCTTATCTGGGAAAACACTTGTATAATTTTCACTATCAGAACCATCTAAACTAATAGAAGTAATATTCCATTTAGGGTTTTCGGAAATTTGCATTTTAAAAATATCCGTTATTTTATCAGTTGACATATTAGTCATGAATAAACCTTTCATTGCATCTAAAAGTGAAGGATATCTTAATAAAATTGTTTCTGTACTAGTAACTTTTTTAATAATTGCACTAATTAAAGCTTGTTGATTCTTACCTCTTTGTCTATCGCCACCTGGTAATACTTTTCTAATTCTTGCAAATACTAAAGCCTGACTTCCATTTACATGATTAAAGCCTTTTCGAAAATAAAGTCCTCCTTCACTTGCTTGAAAAGAATACTCCGAATAAACATCAACCCCACCTAAAGCATCAACCATCTTCGTCACTGTATTAAAATTAACTTTAAAATAATAATTTATATCTATATCTAATAAATCTTCAACCGTTTTAATACTCATCTCAGTTCCATACAATCCAGCATGGGTTAATTTATCTTTTTTAGTTTGTCCATGAAATAAAACATAATAATCTCTTGGAATATTAACCATTAAAACCTGTTTAGTTTTAGGATTAATACTTAAGATAATATTAACATCACTTCGAACAATATCCGAAATTCTTCCAGACATATCCATACCACTTATATAAATATTAAAAGAATCTTTAGTAACATCAACATCTTTTTTAATATCATAACTTATTTCTTCTTGAACTGAAAACTTATATAGAATTCGGTAATCACTTTCAAAATTTAAAACTTCTTCTTTTAAACTTTCATAATAATCATTAGTTGTTAATAAACCATCAAACTCTCTTAAACCAAAAGCTTCTAACATAATGGTATAATCAATATAATCTTTACTTTCAAAAGTAATTTCTTTATTTAATTCTTTAAAAGCTAAACTATAATTAGCTGTTTCAATCTCTACATAACCAATTCTTTTTGTATCTAATTCTTTAATATCTTGATATTCACTATTTTTTCTTACTAAAACTAAATAATTTCTAGTAACATAATTATTATTACTAACTTCATCTAAAACAAGAAAAGTTTTATGTAAATAAATAGTTAATATACTTAATAAAATTATATAAATAATATCTACTATCATTAAAATTATTTTTATTTTAGGTAAAGTCTTTGGATGAAATAAAAAAATTAAAATTATTAAAGGAATAAAACCTACTATTAAAAAATAATATATTAAATATTTAACTGGTAAAATATCATTTTTTAAAATTAAAATACTTGCTAAAAGAATTACTATTAAAAGAATAATATTAATAATAATTGATACAATATTAAATTTTGTTAGTTTTATTTTCTTTAATTTCATCTTATCACCTACCATAAATATATTTTATTATAGTAAATTATATAATATTTTTTATAATTTAGCAAATTACTTATCAATTAATTCTTTAATAATACTTAAAGCTTTATCTTTGTTACTTTTATAAGGTTTTGGTTTAAAATTATCTAATTTCTGAATTGCTTTTTCAAGTTCAGATACTGAATTTATACCTATAATATACCCTTCTAAATTAAAATTATTAATTATTTGTAATTGATGATTATTAACATGTTCTTTATATTCTTTAAGTCTTGGAACAGCTATAACTTTCTTTTTATAACGAAGTCCTGTAAGAATTGCCCCTACTCCCCCATGGGTAATTAAATAATCACAATCTTTAATTAATTTATCAAATTCATCTTTCGGAATTAAATCTAAGATTTGCATGTTATCTGATTTATAATCACTAGAATAACCAGCTTGAACAACTATTTCATCTTTAATAATTCCTTTTTCTTTTAAACTATCAATTTCACTTAATAATCTTGTAAATTTTTTATCTTGGGTACCAAGTGTTACTAATATCATAATGCCTCCTAAAATATAAAACCTATGTAAATAGCTTTAGGATATAACTCTAACATACTCTTCCATTGAACTAGAAAATAGTCAGCTATCGGATAAACTAACTTTCCAGCCATGGTTTTGGTATCACGGTTCGCTAGAGTTTCTATATATATAACTTTTTTTCTAAACAATTTAGCAATATAACACATACTAACGGCTGTATGAGTACCAGTTGTAACTACTACATCTGGTCTTATTTTTAAAAACAAATAAAATGATTTAAAGATATTAAAAGTAAATTTAAATAAATAAGTAAATAAATGAGATTTAGTTCCATAAACTAAATAATAAACATTTTTATATTTATCTTTTAAATACATATTTGATTTTGTTTTCTCAGTTACAATAGAGGTATCATAATCTTTAAATAAATCACTCATTTCTAATAATTCCGATAAATGCCCACCAGTTGATGATATAAACATTACTTTTTTCATTTACAACTCCTTAATAAAGCACCTGATATAAAACCTAAAAATAAAGTTACTATCCATTCATCAAAGATATTTCCAGTCATGATTCCGATTAAAAAGATTAGTCCTATACACATTAAATAACAAATATTTAAGAAAGTAAATTTCTTTTTATTTTTAAGCATTTTATAAAAAGCATATAAGGCTACTAGGAAATAAGGTGCAATAAAGAGAATAATTCCTAAAACTCCAATGGTATAAAGATGAACTAAAATATCATTTTCCATATAAAGTGTAGCATTTCTAGGTCTTGCAAACGAAAAACCAACTACATAATCTAATTTATTATTATTTAATTCCATTACTCTTTTCGTGATTAAATATTTTAATTGGCGATGATCACATCTATCTTTATAAGGCATATCTAAAATATCAAACCAAAAATCAGGATCTTTTTGATAAGGATATAAGGTTTCAAAAAACCAAGTATCAAAACGATAAGTTTCTTTATTTGCTTCTAAAAATTCAAGTTTTAATTTTCTTTGTTCTTCTTCATTTAAACCTTTTAATTTTTCTTTTAAATCAACAAGTTTTTGATCAGTTCCAGTTTCTTTTATATTATTCATAACGGAATCTGATTCTTGACTTGCGTAATAACGATTAGAAACGGGAGCATATTTATATATTACTAAAGATAGGATAAAAAAAATAATTATAACTATAACATTTTTAGTAATAAATTTCTTTTTACCTATAATTTGGAATATAAAATATAAAATAAGAACCATTATAATAACTAATAACATACCAAGAGAAGCAATTCTCGTTCCTAACATAAACATTGATAAAATTGTTAAAAATAAAGTTAGAACATTAATAAGTTTTAATTTATTATTTAAGAAAATATATAGTAATAAAGGAAGGAAGCCAACCATCATACCACTTACTTGATTAGCCATATGGAAAATACCTTTACTAGCTATTAATTCATATCCATACTTTTGATAAATACCAGGTTTAAACCAATCAAAGAAGGTAGCTGATATTATTTTATTACCATCATTATAAGAAGTAAGAGCAATTCCAAAGAAATTAGTTAAAACCATTATACTTCCAAAGATAAAATAAACAATTACCACGATTTTTTCTATATCATTATACTTTATATCCTTTTCATAAGAGACAAAAATAAGTAATAAAGGACAAATCATCCTAATTAAATAAAATACTTCTGTAGATAAAGAATAATAACCAAACTCTATTTGATTACTAAATAAAGTACAATTATATAAATGAAAAATAGAATATAAACCATAAATAGCAATAAAAGATATTAAATACTTTTTCTTTATTTTCTTTTTCATAAATAAGTAAGAAGTTATGATTAAAAAGACCATGAATACCATTCTAATAATTGTAGCTGGTGAAAACTTAAATATTTCTCTTACTTTATCTAAATATAAATAATATATATCAAAAATTGGTTGTAAAACCATAAATATAATTAAAGTTGTTTTACTTATTTTTTTTAATTTGTCTAAATACATCTCCATCACTCATCCAATAAATTTTCTATTTTTTTAATGATATCATTAATATTATAAGAATATTTTTTTAAATTATCAGAATATTTTTTTAAGGTATTCTGATTTTCAATGATACCCAAAATACCATTATACAACCCTTCTTCAGAATTTTCAACTACTATTCCATATTTTCCTTTAAGAGTCTCTTCAATACTTAAAACTCGACATGCTAAAATAGGAACTTTTAAAGTTAAAGTTTCAAGAACTACAATACTATAAGCTTCATATCTTGATGGAAGTAAAAATAAATCAGCGTTTGCTATATAAGGATAGGGATTAGCCTTTCTTCCTAAAAACTTTATTTTATCTTGTAAATTATATTTACTAACTAAATCTCGAAGTTTTAATTCATCAGGCCCATCTCCAACTATATGAACTAAAACATTAGATAACTTATTTTCTATATTTAAACGATTTAAAACTTCAATTAATCTATCATATCCTTTTTGATAATGCATTCTTCCAACTGTTACTAAATTTAATTTATCTTTTGGATAGTTTACTTTATCTTTCTTACTTCCGGAAATTATTTTTTCTTTATCAATTAAATTATAAACAACATCCGTATCATTAGCTTTATAATATTTTAAAAATTCTTTAATAACATCATTACTAACTCCAATAATTTTATCAAATTTTAAATATATTTCTTGAAATAATTTAGAATATTTAGAAACTGGATTAGATATTGTATAATCCGTATGTAACCAATGATATTTTCTTAAACTATCTCCATATCCTGTAAAAGCAGCTGTAATTCCATCTTTAAAAGCTATTTCAACATCATATTTTTTAGTTAAACATTTCTTTCTTTCTTTAACAATCTTCCTGCCAATTAATTTAGTTTTTAATAAAAATACTAAATATAATTTATGAAATATTAACTTTATATTTTTACTTTTTAATACTTCTTTTAAAGTATAATCAACAGCTTCAAAGAATTGAGTTCCATATATTAAATTAATACTTTTATCTAAATTTTCAAAATAATCTCCATGATTATGTAAAACCATTATATCTATTTCATATTTTTTAATATTAATAAATTTTAAAATATCTTGAAGAACAACCGAAACTCCCCCCATCCTTCTTTCATCAACCACGAATAAAACTTTTTTCATTTCAAACCACCTCGAAGTTTTAATAAACTAACATAAAAACGATTAAAAGTAACTAAATATAAACCTTTTAAAGATTTATAAAAATATTTATTTCTACGATAGTTTGGAAAATGTTCTTTAACATTTGAAATGGCTTTAGTTACTATTTTCTCTCTTAAATCTTTATCTAAATAAATTGTACTTTTAATTAAAGTTGCATATAAATAACGAACATAATTATATTCAAGTTCCATTTTATATTCATTATAAAAACCTTTTTCTTTATAATAATCAAGTATTCCATTAAAATTATCTATATAATTAAGTAATCTTTCATCATAAGTACTAGTAATAGCACCACTTCTTTGAACATAATTATATAAAGGTTTAGAAACGACTCCAATTGTTTTTATATAAGGAAATAGTCTGTATAAAAATTCAACATCTTCATACCAAACTCCTTCTTTAAATTTAATTTTACTTTGCTTTAGCACTTCTGATTTATATATTTTATTCCAAGCAGCTGGATAAATATTTAACATAGCTTCTTTAACATCTTTTTTTTCAAATATATCCCTTGGAAGATTAGAACTTGCTTTAACTTTTTTATTTGGATATATATAATATAAATCTGATACTACCATATCAAAGTCATGACTTTTGGCCTTATCATACATTTCTTGATACATATTACTTTCTATATAATCATCACTATCTAAAAAAGCAATATATTCGCCAGTTGCATATTTAAGTCCATAATTTCTAGCACTAGATAAACCACCATTTTCTTTTTTATAAGCTTTAATATTTTTATGTTTCTTAGTATATTTATCTATTATTTTATAACTATCATCAGGACTTCCATCATCAACTATAATTATTTCTATCTCTTTTAATGTTTGATTAACTAAACTATTTAAACATCTTTCTAAATAATCATAAACATTATAAACAGGAACTATAACACTTAATTTAATCATTTTGCTTTAACCTTTCTTATTAATTTTAATATTCTAATATTATTATGATAAAATAAAGTACACATAATTTTATATTTAATATTTTCTTCTTTGTAGTATTTATTTTTATTCCATTTAGGAAATTCTTGCTTCATAACTAGAGATACTCTTTTAATGTTTTTATTACCTTCTTTATAATCTAAAAATTTAAGATTTGGAGCATGAAGTAAATATTCGATATAAATGTATTCTAATTCATCATGATATTCTTGATATAAGTTATTATCTTTGAATTTTTTTTGTAAATATTCTAAAGCATAAAAGATATCTTCCCATTTAGGATTGTATTCTTTTCTATTTAAACTACTACCCTCTCTTTGAAAATAGTAATAAAAAGGCTTTTTGATATAAGTTGGATTTTTACTTACTGCTATAAGATAAGGAATAATTGCTGTATCTTCATGAATATATCCTTCTAAAAATTCGATTTTTTGGTCAAGATATAATTTTTTTAAAATTAAATGACAAGGTCCTCCCGGCATACCAGTTACTATACTTTTTAAATTGTTTGGGTCAAAGTGTTCAATTAAAGAAATAGCCTCTTTATGGTTATCATCATAATATTTATAATAATCACAGCAAACTAAATCATGACCGGATTCTGCTACTTTATATAATTCTTCTAAAGTGTTAAGTTCTAGAAAATCATCACTATCAACAAAGAATAAATATTTACCTTTAGCATATTTAACTCCCCTATTCCGAGCTTTAGCTTGACCTTCATTTTCTTTATAAATAATTTTAATTCTATCATCATCATATTTATCACATATTTTTTTAATGGAATTATCCTTTGTTCCATCATTAATAACAATTATTTCAATATCTTTTAAAGTTTGATTAACCAAACTATCCATACATCTAATAATATAATCTTCAACACCATAAACCGGTACTATAACACTTACTTTCATTACTTATCCTCTATTACTTTCTCTATATTTTTTAAAACTTGTTCATTATATGCAAAATAATCAAATGGTTCTTTGATTTTAAAACCTTTATCTAAGAATTTCTTTAATATATCACTATAACTATCGATATCTACTTTACTAACTAATCCATATTTTTTATCAATAATTTCTTTACTATCAGATACGTTCGTAGTAATAATTGGAATATTTAAAACCATCGCTTCTAAAAAAACAACGGGATTTCCTTCTAATTTGGAGGTTAAAACTAAAGCATCACTGGCTTTTAAATAAGGATAAGGATTAGGTAAGCTACCTTTAAATATTACATAATCTTCTATTCCTAACTCCTTAGCTTTTTCTATATATTCTAAATGATTATCTCCATCTCCAATTAAATAGACTTGAAAATCATACTTTAAATCTTTAAGTTTTTTGATAACTTCTAGTAACATCATAATATTTTTTTCTTCTTCTTGATGTCTTCCAATATGAATTAAAGTTGTTTTTTTATTTTTAATTTCTAATTCAGTACTTAATCTAATAATTCTTTCAGCATTAATCATATTATTAGAAACATATAATTTTTGTTTAGTATTAGGAACTAATTTTAAATATTTTCTTTTTAAATCATTAGAAACAAAAACTATTTTTTTAAACCGAGGTGCTTTGATACGTTTTAAAAAGGCTTTCTTATGATAATCATCTTCAAAGATATTACCATGAACAAATAAACAATTATTTTTAGATAAGTAACGACTCAAGATACTACCAACGATTCTTCCTGTTGCATAGTTAGCTGCAAAATCATACTTATGATAATTTTTAAGAATAAAAGTAATTAATTTTAAACGATTAGTTATTTTTCTTTTAAGAATATTTTTACTATCTGAAACATTATAATCAATAACTTTAACACGTTTATCTAAATTATTTAAGAAAACTCCTTCTTTTCTTTCTAAAATAAGGGTAACCTCATACTTTTGATAATCAATTTTATTCGTTAAATTAAGAAAAGCTGTTTCAATACCACCATAATCAAGATTATTAAGACAAAAAACTATTTTTTTCATATTTACCCCCTCTTTAAAACTCTACGAAGTAAGAAAGTTACCCTATTTTTTAAATCTTTAAATTCTTCCGTTTTAAAGGTAAGTAAGAAGAATAAAGACATTGATATTATTACTAATAAGAACCCTTTAACAATAAACATGAAGAAATTAACTGATTTAATTACTTGAGATAAAAAGTAACATGGAATAAAACAAATTAAAATAATTCCAACATATTTTAAATAATTGAAGAAATATTCTCGTACTTTTTCTTTAAAGATATATTTATAGACAATATATGGGTCTATCCAAGTTGAAGTTGTAAGACGAGCAACAATCGTTCCTATGAAAATACCAGCTAGTCCTATATATTTAGCAAGAACAATGGAAACTACAATATTAATTATTGAAGCTATAATAGGTGCATATTTGAAATGCCTAAAATTACCTGATGCATTTCGGAACGTAAACCCAGCAAATTGAGCTCCATTGACAAAGAAATGACCAACGATAGTTAATACAACAAGATTTGAAAGTAAGTATTTCTCACCTAACCATAAAGTTACAAAATCATTAAATAATAAATATAGGCAAATACATAAAACATTATAAATTACCATATCAAAATAGAATAATTCTTTAAAAATCTTCCTACTTTTTTCTTTATTATCAATAGCAATTAAATTACCAACACTTGAAGTAAAAGCATTTAAAATTTGACTTACGATTTGAGTAATAGCATTAATCAATAAGTAATAGTTAGAATAAAGTCCTAAAACAACTAATCCTAAATATTTAGATATAATAATACTATCCGTTCCATTTAAAACAACGGAACTTAATTTATAGATAAATAAAGCTTTAACATTCTTAAATATTCCCCTCTTTTCTTGAAGAGGAATACTTTCCCTTCCTAAATCTTTTAAGAAAGGATACATTTTATCTGATTTATGAGCTAGATAAATATTGGTAATTAAAGTATTTAAAACCTGTAAAATTAAATATAAAATATATTCTTTAGTAAAATATAAGATAACTAATTGTACAATTATTTGAACTATTTTAAATATATAGGTATACATTATAACAATATAGTTCTTTTGGTCAGCTGAAATAATCGAAGTTTTATAAGAAAAGAAATAAGAAATAGAAGTATCAGCTAAAAATAAAACATAGATTAAGTAAATACTTTCTTTGATATTTGGAGTATCAGCAATTATACTAGGAATAAAAGGAATGATTAATAAACCAATTCCTAAAATAATTAAACCGATTGTTGTATAAGTTTTCTTATAAAATTTAATTAATTTTTTTAATTTATTAGTATCTTTAGTTGCTAAAGGTTTATACATACTAAAAATAATAGCATTACCAATTCCAAGTTCAGCGAATGAAAGAATCGTTAAGATATTGGTAAATAAACTATTTAAACCTAAATATTCACTTCCTAAAATATGAATAAAAATGGTTCTTGATACAAAACCTAAAACTAAACTTAATATTTGAAAGAATGTTCCAACCCCCATATTTCTTACAACATTATCGGTTCTTGTTTTATCATTCATCTTCCTCACCTTTTTCAGTATCTATCTTTAAGATTTTATGACAAACTCTTTTTTCTTTAGGTGGTAATTCCATATAATTACCATAATTAATAGTTAAAAAAGTATCATAATCATTAACAATATTAAACTTTAAATTTTCAAAATTTCCTTTTTGAACTGGAAGGACAGCTGCAGTAGGATAATATTCAATACGAATTGGAAATTCACTTGTGAATGAAACAAGATGAGAGGTCTCTTTATATCTATCTTTAGTCATTAACTTATATTCTAATTTATATAAAAATTTTACTGAAAATACCCTCATGAAAAAGACAATATATTTATAATGACATTCCTTAAACTTTCTTGTTCCTCTTTTATAATTAATAGTATCTTTTAAAATTCTAATTAAGTTTGACCGAATTTTAATATCATCATAACTATTTCCTTTAACTGAATCAAAAGGAAAGATATCAATACTTATTTCTTTATTAATTTTTAAATCTTTAATTCTCTCTTCAAGTAATAAGGTATTGCTCTTTCTAACTTTAGCAAAACCATTCCAATAATTTATATCAGTTTCTAAAGATTGAACGTAATATTTATTTGATTTTTCATGAGGAAATAGTTGTAAAAACTTTTCATAATCATCTCTTGGCATCCCAATATCTATATCATCATCCCAGGGAATAAAACCTTTATGCCGAATACTTCCAAGTAAAGTTCCTCCATATAAAAAGTAAGTAATTTGATTTTTTTTACAAAAAGCATCTACTTCTTTTAATATTTCAACTTCAACTCCATGAAGTATTTTTAATTCTTTATTGTTAATATATTTCATAATGCACCTCTTTACTAGATATTATCTATAATTATTTTTAACCCATTTTAAAGCCATTTCATAGTCATTAGGTGTATCAATTTCTTTTAGTCTTATAAGTTTATAATCAAGTGGTAGAAGTGGTTCAATCATAAAGTAAACATGCCCTTCGGTTTTATTTACTCTTTTAGTTTTTAAAAGAGTAACTCCTGTCCATTCAAATTCTCCTTTTTCTCTTGAGAAGGCTATTACTTTATTATCTTTTACTTTTGTTAAAACCGGGTTATCTGTTCCAATTTCACATACTCCGACAAATTCCGTATTCATTTTTAAAATTTCTTCCATATCACTTGGATGAATAATAATATCTCCATCTATCGTTAAAATAAATTCTTTAGCATATTGCATAGCAAGGGATACACTAGCCCCAGTTCCATTATTTAGATAATCATGATTAAAAACAAAGGTTACATCTCTTCTATAAGAATTTACAACTTCAATTACTTTTTCAGCTTGATAGCCTACAACAACTCTAACATCATTTACATTATCTAATAACTCTAAAGTTCGAATTATCATGGGTTTTCCATCCACTGGAACTAAAGCTTTAGGCATATTGCGACCTAACCTACTTCCAATACCAGCACATGAAATAATTACTGTTTTATTATTCATATCTATTCCTCTATTAATCTTTCTAAAAATTCAGCCAATCTTTTTTCATCATAAATTGCATAATCACATACTTCTAAAAGTGAAGGTGCAATATTTCTAACTCCTCCAAAAGCAACTCCAAGATTAGCTTTTTCTAGTAACTTATAGTCATTACTACCATCACCAATAGCAACTATATAATCTTTAAATTTAGCAACTACTTCATCTTTTTGTAATATTTTACTAATTTTAGTTATTTTATTATTAGAAACTGAAGCTTTTGAACAAAAATAATTATTTTCCATTCCAATTTTCTTCATTAATTTATCTATCCATACATCTAAATTACCCGTTACTATATAACAAATATCTTTATGTTTATTTAAAAATTTAACTAATTCTTGATTTAAACTAATATTTGATATTTTTTCGGCAACTTCTGATACAGGTATATCTTTTAACATATCAACTCTTGATTTGAAACTTTCTTCAAAGGAAATTTCACCCATCATTGTCATTTCGGTTAATTTTCGCATTTCATCTTCTTTATTAATTGATTTAGATATACTAGGTAATATTTCTTCTTTCGTAATTGTTGAATCTAAATCGAATAAAAATATCTTTTTCATCAAACACCTCTTTTATTGTCTTTATTCATAAAAAGATTATAACATAATAAATTTCAAATATCAAACAATGATTGTAAATATTGACATTTTTGCTAAAAATAAATAGACAAATGCTGTCTATTTACCTTTTTTAACTTTAGGTTGTTGTTTTAATAAATCTCTGATTTCTTCAAGAAGTAATACTTCTTCACTTTTAGGTGGTGGTGGAGGTAATTCTTCTTCTTTTTTCTTATGAGATAATTTTTTAAATACACTTATCATCACAAAGATTGATAAAGCAATAATTAAGAAATTAATAATATTTTGAATAAAATTACCAACCATAATTGATGATGTTTTATAAGTTATTTTTATACCTGTAAAATCAATACCACCTATAATAATTCCAACTAAAGGCATGATAACATCATTAACTAAACTTGTTACAATGGCATTAAAAGCATTACCAATAACAACAGCAATAGCTAAATCTAACACATTACCTTTTGATATGAATTCTTTAAAATCATGTATAAATTTTTTCATTAGACTCTCCTACTTTGTACCAAAGATTCTATCCCCTGCATCTCCAAGTCCTGGTACAATATAACCATTTTCATTTAGTTTTTCATCAACATAAGCTGTATATACTTGAACATCAGGATGTTCTTCATGAATTCTCTTTAATCCTTCAGGGGCTGAAATAATTGATAAGAATTTAATATTTTTAACTCCCCTTTTCTTAAGCATTGTGATAGCTGCTGCTCCTGAACCACCCGTTGCAAGCATTGGGTCTAAAAGAATAATCGTTTTCTTTTCAATATTCTTTGGAAGTTTGCAAAAATACTCAACTGGTTCAAGCGTCTCTTCATTTCGATATAAACCGATATGACCAATTTTAGCATTTGGAATTAATCTTAAAACTCCATCAACCATTCCCATTCCAGCTCTTAAAATAGGAACAAAAGCATAATCATTTTCATCAATTTGTTTACCAATCGTTTCAGTTATAGGTGTCTTAATTTTAACTTCATGTAAAGGGGCATCTTTTAAAGCCTCTAAACATAAAATCATACCAATTTCACTTATTAATTCTCGAAACTCCTTGGTACTGGTTTTTTCATCTCTTAAAATAGAGATTTTGTGTTCAATCATTGGGTGATTTAAAACTATTTCTTTCATTAAATAATTCCTCCTAAATCTTTAACTTGATAGTACCATATATTTAATTTTTTGTAAACAAATTTAGACAATTATTTTTAAATATTAAGTTTTCTGTCTTAAATTAATTTATAATTATTAATATCTAAAAATGTATTTATAAGTCAATAAAAGAGACCAATATTTTAAATTTTAAAAATTAATCTTGAAAAAAATTTTTTTAGGAATTTTAATATAAAAATTGGTCTCAATTTTCTAAATTGACCCTTTTTTTGACCCTCAATTTACCAAATTGAAGCTATTTTTCTACCAATTTAATGATTTGAACGATTTTCGTCTACAATTTGTCAATTTACAATATTTGACATATTTTAGAACCTATGTTATAGTGATTTCATTAGCCGGTTAATAAAATTTAGAAAGGAGAAAATGATGGAAAAACCCGAGATAATTCCTATTAAAAATGATATTATCTTTCATGATGTTATAAATGCTGATGATATGGATACTATAGAATGGATAGTTATGCAAATATTAGGTTGTAATTATGAAGAAATACATGGAAAAGTTACGGTTCAAAATATTAGACTTACGAGAAATCGAAAAAAGGAAAGAAGTAAGTATGTTGATTTAAAACTTGAATATAACTCTGAAATTATTATTATTGAACTTAATTGTAATTATAATAGTAATCCTATTAGAAATATTGAGTATATACTTTCAGCTTTAGGTAAAAGTTATGATTTTCCAAATGAGAAACAAACATCTAAAAAACCATATTCTAAACCAGTTCGAGGTATTTTAGTCAATCTTAATTGGTATAGAGAAAGTGCAAATGATAAAAAAACTAAAATACCAGGTAAAGATATTACTTTATGGAACTATCCTAAATATTCTAAATATGATGGATATTATCTAAAAATAATCGACATCAATCTTGATTTCTATTCTACTTTGAAGTATAATAGTATCAAGAAAGAGGATAAATTCTTTAAATTATTAACTATTGATAATAAAGAAGAACTTAATAATCTTGTTAAAGATGAAAAGTTACTCTCTCATTATCAAAAAAGATTAATTGATTTATCTCTTGATAAAGATTATTGGGAGGATATAATGAGTGAAGAAAGAGAAGAATTTTTTAGAAAACAGAATTTATACATAGATGGTTATGATGCTGGTATAGAAGAAGCAAAACACGAAATGATTTTAAATCTTAATAATCAGCATGTACCACTCGAAGTAATTGCAAAAGCTTCTGAATTAGATATAAAAACAGTTCAAGATGTCATCGAAAACTATCAAAATGATAAAGAAAATGGTTAAAATTTTTAACTGTTTTCTTTTTTTAAAAAAATGTATCAAATAATATTGACTATCAGTATCACATTTGATATAATGGTATCAAGAAAGATGATTAATTATCAATTAAATCATATTTTAGGAGGATGTTATGGGAGATGGAACTTTAAGTGAAGAAATGGAAGAATATTTTTTGAAAAGAAAATGTTACATAGATGGCTATGATTTTGGAGTTGAAAAAGTAAAACGCAAATTGATTTTAGAAATGTATAATAGAAACGAGCCATTAGATAAAATCTGTAAATATACTGACTTAACTCTTGAAACAGTTCAAGATGTCATTAAAGATTATCAAGATGAAAAAGAAAATTAGTAAAATAAAAATTTATAGAAAAATATAGGAGAATAAATATGATAACTGAAAAAATGTTAGAAAATTTTAAATTAATGGATATCTATGCACAAGGTTATGAAAATGCTAGATATGATACTGATAAAAGAATTATCTTACATATGTATTTAAAACATCAACCAATCAATAAAATTTGTAAATATGTTGATTTAGAAGAAAAAACAGTTCAAAAAATTATTGATAATGCTAAGAAAGGAAGGTTTTAAAAATGATAAGTAAAAAACTAGAAAATTATTATAAAAATCGAGAAAAAGAATTTTATAATAATCAAAATATATATAACCAAGGATATTTAGAAGGTAGAGAATATGAAGAAAAAGAAATTATTATGAGAATGTTTAAAAATAAAGAACCTATAGAAAACATTAGTAAATACCTTTATATACCACAAGATATAATTCGTGAAATTATAACCTGTTATGAAAAAAGTGAGAATTCAAATTAACAAATCTCACTTTTTTACATTTCCATCACAAAAGTCAAAAAACATATATTAGGTAATTGTTTACCACTTTTAATATCTTGGTCTAAAATTGCTAACTTATGAAGAAGACTTAAAAGTTCTTTTTTACTATAATTTATTCCTTTACCTCTTGCTAACTTAACTGGATATTCTTTAACTCCTAAAATTTCACTTATTTTAGAATCAGAGATAGTATTTAAAACTTTAACATTATAAATTAATCTAATTTGATTACTTACAAGAACTAATATTTGAAAGATTTCAGTTCCACTTGAAATAAAATGATTATATAACTCATAACTTTTCTTCTTATCTTTTTTAATAATTGCTTCTATTAAATCAAAGATAGTATTTTCAAAACTCTCTCTTGTTACTAAATCGATATCTTCTTTCAATATAACTTTACTATCTAATTTATACATTTTTAATTTATCAAGTTCCGTTAAAATAGCATTTAAATCTTTAGATACTTTACTTAAAAAATACATTAAAGTCATTCTATCCATTTTATAATCTTCTAAATTATCTTTAACAAAACCCTCTAAATTAATATCATTTAATTTAATTATTTTAAAATATTTATTTATCGTCTTTACTACTTTTAAAACATTGTTTATCTTTGGGGTTATCAAAATTAAAATATTATCACTTGGGTTATCTAGATATTTAAAAAACTTATCTAAATTATCTTCTTGTTTTTGAACTAAAAAGGGAGGATTATAAGCAAGAACAATCTTTTTATTACTAAATAGACCATAAGTATCTAAACTCTCGATTACATCATCTATGGTATTTATTTCTAAATCATACTTGATTAATTCAAATTCTCCCTTAATATTCTTCTCTATTTTATCTATTTCTTTATTAATTAAAGTTTGATTATCACTTTCAATTATATATAGTTTTTCCATCTTAAATACCATTTTTAATTTCTTCAAAAGCTAAATCAAGTTTACTAGCATCTTTTCCAGAACCTTGAGCAAATTTAGGGCTTCCTCCTCCATTACCAAGAGTTAAACTAGTAACTTTCTTAATAATACCTGAAGCATCAACACTAGAGTTACTCCGAGCAACAAAGGTTAAAGTGCTTCCTACTTGATTAGCAACTAACATGAAAATATTATCATATTTATTAGCAAGCGTATCTAAAATATTTTTTAAAGATTGGGTATCTTCATCTTGAACTTTTAAAAGTAATAATTTAATACCTTTAACTTCTTCCATTTTTTCTTCATAACTTGAAATATTAAAAACAGCATTTTCACTTTTCATCTTTTGATATTTCTTTTCAAATTCTCTTACTTCTTTAGAAATTTCAGCATCCTTCTTTTTAAGTTCTACTATATCTTTATAAGATACTGGTTTTGGACTATCAAATTTAATATTTAAACTTAATTTAAGATTATCCCGTTTAGCCATTAAAGAAATATCTTTAGACTTCATAATATTTTTAACTATATTATCATTATAAGGTTGAGCAACTTTTAACATCGCATCATCTACTTTTTCTCTCGTTACTCCAGTTATTCTCCAAGTATTACTTCCTTTATTTTCAAGAGAAGTAATTGCAAACTTTCTAATATCAGAAGTATTTTTAACATGGCAACCACCACATAATTCATGAGAATCCCCAATTGAAACAAGTCTAACTTTATCTTTATATTTATCAGTAAATAAAGCCATGACTTCGGATTTATCAATCTCATTATAATCTTTTAATTCGGTTGTTCTTGGAATATTTTTCTTAATATAACTATTAACAAAGTCTTCAACTTCGATTAACTCTGAATCGGAAATTTTACCACGATAAGTGAAATCAAAACGCATATAAGAATCTGCTACATAACTTCCAGCTTGATGAATATCTTTATCAATTAAAGTTTGAAGAGCAAGTTGTAAGATATGAACAGTTGAATGGTTAGCCTCTATATTAAGTCGTCTTTCTTTATCAACTAATAATTCAAATTCCATACCTTTTTCAATTTTACCACTTAAAACTTTAACTTTATGGATGTGTTGACCATTTGGGGCTTTGAAAACATCTAAAATTCTAGCTTTACAAGTTTTAGAAGTAATCATTCCCGTATCACTTATCTCACCACCAGCTTCAGCATAAAAAGGAGTTCTATCAAAAACTACATAACCTTGCTTATCAAGAGTAGATACAAATTTATCATCTTTAATTAAACTAATAACTTTACCTTTTAACTCATAGACTTCATAGACAAACTCGGATTCATCTTTATAGTTTAATAATAATTCATTTTGATTTTGCATTGATTCATTTTCTTTACGAGCATTTTTAGATAACTCTTTTTGCTTTTGCATACATTTATCAAATTCACTTCTACTTGTTGTATATCCTGCCTCTTCTAGATATTCTAAAGTTAATTCAAATGGGAAACCATAAGTATCATAAAGTTTAAATGCATCACTTCCACTTATTGTATTATCAATTGATAAATCCATTAATTCAGCTAATTTCTTTTCGCCATTATCAAGGGTTTTTAAGAATAATTCTTCTTCTTCTTTAATTAATTCTTTAACTAAATCTTTCTTTTCTTTTAAATAAGGATACACATCTTCCATATTAGAAACAACGGAGTCAACTAACTTATACATGAATGTTCCCGTAAGTCCTAGTTTTCTTCCATATCTAACACTTCTTCTTAAAAGTCTTCTGATAATATAGCCTCTTCCAACGTTATCAAAGGCTGCTCCATCTGCAAGAGAGAAAGTTAAAGCTCTAATGTGGTCAGCAATTACTTTATAAGGCATTGAACCATCATATAAAGTACCACTTAATTCTTCAATTTGATTAATAATTGGTAAGAATAAATCCGTATCAAAGTTACTATCAGCATCTTGAAAAATACAAGCCCATCTTTCAAGTCCAGCTCCTGTATCTATATTTTTACTTGGAAGTTCTTTATAATCTTTTCTTTCTACTCCTTCTTCCGAATTGAATTGGCTAAAAACATTATTCCAAATTTCAACAAATCGTTCGTTGTCTTCACCTTTTTTGAAATGTTCTAAAGCCTTGCCATCATAATCATACTTTTCGCCTCTATCAAAGAAAATTTCACTATCAGGTCCACAAGGTCCTTCTCCTATCTCCCAGAAATTATCTTCAAGTTTAATGATATGACTTTCAATAACTCCTAAACTTTTCCATTTGTTAAATGTAAAATCATCATCAGGATAGATAGTAAAATAAAGTTTTTCAATCGGAATATCAAACCAATCTTTACTAGTTAATAGTTCAATTGCAAATTCACAAGCTTCATTTTTGAAATAATCTCCAATTGAAAAATTTCCCATCATTTCAAAGAAAGTATGATGACGACGAGTTACTCCAACATTTTCTATATCATTAGTTCGAATACATTTTTGAATGTTGGTGATTCTCCTTGATTCTGGAACGACACTTCCATCAAAATATTTTTTTAAAGGTGTAACTCCAGCATTAATCCATAACAAAGAATCATCATCTTTTGGTATTAAAGGTGCTGATGGTACAATCTTGTGTCCTTTGCTAACAAAGAAATCTAACCACATTTTTCTAATTTCTTTACTTGTCATTTTTTTCATAATTCTATTCCCCTATCTTGACATAATTTTAATATTTCACTTATTACTTCATCTTTATTCATAGAAGATGTATCAACTAGTATAGCATCACTTGCTTGTTTTAAAGGACTAGTCTCTCTATGCATATCGCGGTAATCTCTTTCTTCAATATCTTTTTTGATATCGTCTAAATTAACATCCATTCCTTTTTCAGTTTGTTCTTTATATCTTCTTTCAGCTCTAACTTCTACAGATGCTGTTAAATAAATTTTTAAAGTTGCATGAGGTAAAACAACCGTTCCTATATCTCTTCCATCCATAACAACATTATTTTTACTAGCCATTTCTTGTTGAAGTTCAACCATTTTTTCTCTAACCATCGGATAAACACTTACTTTACTAGCCCCACGACTGGCTTCCTCAGTTCTAATTTCTTTAGTTACATCTTCCTGATTTAAAAATAATTTGTTTTCTCCAGCTTGATTTTCCATTTCAATAGTAACTTGAGATACATACTTATTAACATCCTCTTCATTATCTAATGATATGTTATTTTTAAGATAATATAAACCAAAGGCCCTATACATCGCTCCTGTATCAATATAAATAAACTTTAATCTTTTGGCTATTTCCTTCGCAACCGTACTTTTCCCAGCTCCAGCTGGCCCATCAATTGCAATACTAAAATTTTTCATAAACAATATACTCCTTTACATAAAAAAGACCACGATAGGAGCGATTAACCGCGTTACCATCCTACTTTGGTCTCACTTTTTATAACGGTATCCCGAAAATCCTAAATAAGCAGCCTTTCATATCAATAAATTATTAAGTTCCATCAACCCTTAACTTTCTCTAAATTTATTAATATTACTTCGAATATTTAATAGATTTTTAAAACTACAAGAATAATTCTATCACAAAAAACTAATAAATGCTACATTTTTTTGAAAAAATAATTGCTTAATTTCATTAATTATTTTATAATTTAAATATAAAGGAGATAAAATTATGAATGATTGTTTATTTTGTAAAATTATAAAGAAAGAAATACCTAGTGAAATTATCTATGAAGACAAGGATGTTTTTGTATTTTTAGATATTAACCCTGCTACTAATGGAGATACCTTAATTGTTCCTAAAAAACATTATTTAGATATGTTTGATACTCCAAAAGAAGTATTAGATCATATAAATGATGTTATGCAAAAACTATATCCAATTTATAAAGAAAAATTAAAATGTGATGGCCTAACTTTAACAACTAATAAAGATTATGCTCAAGAAATTAAACATTTTCATGTTCACTTTATTCCAAGATATACAAATGATGAAGTAAAATATTTATCTAATAAAGATATTTTAAAAGATTTAAAAGAAATTCAAAACATATTAAAATAGAACCCAACCAAGGTTCTATTTTTAATTACATCCTTCACTTGTATAATTAGTACATTTTAAACAAACTGTATATGAAAGACTATAATTAATTCCAATATCAGCATTTCTTGTTACTTTAACATAACTAGCATCACAATTACCACCATTAGGGTCAGTCAATGATTTAAATGAAGAATCATTTCCTTTAATATTATCATAAGTTACGGTTACAGTTTCACCTATTTTAGGAAAAGGTACTTTATTAGGATCATGATTCGTACCTACATTATCATCAATAAAATAAGTCCTTGCAGCTGTTTTTAAAGTATTAATATAATCATCATATACTCCAGCTTTTCCTTTATCAATTATATAAGAAACTGAAACAACAGCAAGTCCCATAATAATAGCTAAAACAACAATAACACCTAATAATTCAACTAATGTAAATCCTTTTTTCATACACACCTCTATTATTAATATATCATACTTTAAAAATTATTTAAACCATTCTTTTAAAATTTTTCTTTTTTAAAATTAATTTTCTTAATATATCAACTGGAAAAACGGTTAAAGCAATTAAAATGATTAATAAAAATTCTTTTGCTGTTAAACCATAAGTTCGAAATAAATCTCCTCCAAAATAAATTAAATAGATTTGAACGGTTATAATAAATCCAATTACAAGTAAAAAGATTCTGTTTTTTAAAATATTTGATAAAACATTAATCCGATAAGTTCTAGCATTAAAAGCATTAAAAATACCTATAAAAATAAATAAAGCAAAGTAAGCAGTCATTAAATATTTATTATTTTCTCCAATTCGAAATATGGTTCTGATAACAGGTAATTTTAAAAATAATATACATAAAGTGGCTGAATAAATAGAAGTTGTTGCTATTTCATTATACATATAACTATTAATAATTGGTTCGGTTGTCTTTTTAGGAGGCTCATCCATATATTCAAGTAAAGGTGGTTCAAATGAGAAAGCTAAAGCTGCAAAAGTATCCATGATCATATTAAGCCATAACATTTGAACAATGGTAATTGGAGATGTAAATCCAATAAAGGGACCAATAATTGATAAACAAACCGCACACATATTAACACTTAATTGATAAATAATAAATTTTCGAATACTTTTAAATATTGTTCTTCCATAAAGAATTGCTTTACTAATTGATAAAATATTGTTATCTAAAATTACAATATCCGAGGCTTCTTTACTAACTTCCGTACCACTTCCCATAGCAAATCCTACATTTGCTTTCTTTAAGGCTGGTGCATCATTAACCCCATCTCCAGTCATTCCAACAATTAAATCCATCTCTTCAATAACCCTGACTAACCTACTTTTATCTTCTGGTAAGGCTCTTGCAATAACTTTAATTTGATTAATTTTACTTCTTAATTCCACATCATTTAACTTTCGCATTTCAGCACTTGTTAAAGCAATATCCGTACTCTCTGTAATAATTCCAACTTCTCTTGCAATAGATTCTGCAGTTTCTTTACTATCCCCAGTTATCATAATAACTTTAACTCCCGCTTTTTTAATTAAATTTATGCCAGCAACAGCTTCGCTTCTTAATTCATCTTTTAAATAAATAAGTCCCATGAATACTAAATCATTTAAACTTTCACTCCCAGTCTTATAAGCCATCATGATAACTCTAATTCCCTTATTGGTAGCTTTCTTTATTTCTAAATTTATTCTATCAAAATTATCTATCCTTACCTCTTCTCCATTTTTTAAATATTTCGTACACCTAGGTAATATAACTTCACTTGCTCCTTTAAAATAAGTTATGTTATCTATCGTTGCACTACTATATTTATAACTACTATCAAAATGTTTTTGATTTAAAACTTTCTTTTTTATCTTAATCTCTTTATTTAAATATTTTAAAATTGACCTATCAGTTGAATTACCACCTATAACATTCATATTCTTGTCATACATACTATCTGTATTATAAGACAAGGCTTCAAAATATCTAAAATTTCGTTTATTATTTATAATATCATTTTTAGTTAATACTTCTAAATTACCATTTAAAACTTTAATAACTTCAAGTTGTCCTTTCGTTAAAGTACCAGTTTTATCCGTTAATAAAATATTTAAATTTCCAGCTGTTTCAATTCCTACCAATTTTCTAACTAAAACGTTATTTTTAAGCATCCTTTTCATATTACTCGATAAAACTAAAGTTATCATCATCGGTAAACCTTCTGATTATTTCTTTTAATGATTACAAAAGTTAAAATAAATATCGACCACTTTATCTTTATGTATTTCTATATGGTCAATTAACCTAACTATTAAATCTCTATTTATTAAATCAATCTCTTTATTAGTATCTATATTTTTAAGTTTTAAAAGTTTTTCTTCTAATCCTTTTATTTCCATATTTAATTTTTTATTAATTCTTTCATACATCTCTATATCAATTTTATCTTCTAATTTATCTATATACATTTTATCTAAATTATTTTTTTTAGTTTTAATTTCTAACTCTAATTTTTCAATTTCTTTATTATCTATTTTTATCTTTTTATCTATCTTTATTTCATTTAATTTATCTTTAATTATTTTAATTATTTCTAATTCTAAATTATCATAGTTAAAAGCATGGGAGGTACAAACTTTATTCTTTGAATACATTCTATAATAATTACAAACTAAATAAGTTTTATTATTTCGAGGACTACAAATTGATAATTTATGTTTACATTCAAAACATAAAAGTAAGCCATCTAATAATCTTTTTTCATGATTAATTTTACTTCTTTTTACTTTCTTTATTATATTATTTACTTCTTCAAATTCTTCTTTAGAAATAATTGCATCATGTGTATCAGGAACAATTATCCAATCAGATTCCAAATTATAAACTATTTTTTTAATTTTATAATTTAATTTATTTCTCTTATTTTGAACCAAATCTCCAGTATACATTCTATTAGTTAAAATATTCCAAATAGTTTTTGTATTCCAAATTCCAAGACTTGCCAAGTTACTTCTTCCTCTACTTCCTCTTAGAATACTTGCCGTAGGTATTTTTTTCTTATTTAAATATTCTTTTATTTGATAACAACTTTTCCCTTTTATAGCTAAATCAAATATTAATTTAACAATCGATGCTTCTTCTTGATTAATAACTAAATGATTTTTATCACTTTTATCTTGCATATAACCAAGTGGTGGACAACCTCCAACCCATTTGCCATCTCTTTGTTTCGTTCTTAAAGCTGTTTTTATTTTTTTACTGATATCTTTAGCATAATAATCATTCATGATTGCTTTAAATGGTGCTATATCATTATCAATCGAAGTATCCAAGTTATCAGTTAATGCAATATATCTAATATTATGAGCGGGAAAATATTTTTCAATGTATAAACATGTTTCAATATGATCCCGACCCAATCTCGACATATCTTTAGTTACTACCATATTAACTTTACCAAGTTCAATATCTTTTATCATTCGTTTAAATTCAGGTCTGTCGAAGTTGGTACCGGAGTATCCATCATCAACGTACATGTCATATAAATTATAATTGTTTTCCTTTAGATACCTTAATAATAAACTTTTTTGATTCGTGATACTTTCACTTTCTCCAGCTTTTTCGTCTTCTTTAGATAATCTAATATAAAGAGCAACTTGATAATTATTCATCTTTAACTCTCTTTATAAAATCTCTTACAATATTTTCTAAACTAATACCATTTTCATTATAAATGATATTAAATTTGAATTGATTTTCCATTCAATCACCATTAAACTTTATTCAAGAGTTAAACAATAATACCTAAAAAATAAAAAAATCAATTATCTAAAAATTGACTACTCATTAACCCATATACATTCTTTTTTGACTATCTCTCCATTCTGGTGGTATCATCTCTTTAAATATCTTTTCAGTAACATCATAAGGAATATCAAAATTCGTATTTGTTATAAGTACATAATTAGTATTCACTTGCCTTCCCTCCTTTCTTTTTTTATGTATTAAATAAGACAGGGACAACAGGACCAATAAAGCAGTTTAAAGAAATACCCATTGTCCCTGTTCTTATCTAATCAAATTTAATTTGGTTTATAAAACCATATCTACACCAACCATGCCATCGTATACACCTACTGCATTACCTGTAAATAGGAATGTACTACCATAGCCAGATACGCTTATATTGTATTCCTTGCTAATTGCTAAAGTAGTATTACTCATTGCATGTTGATAACTAGCATACACTCTTCCACCTGGTTTAACATACCATCTTTGTTGAATTGTGAGCCCTGTTCCAGAAGGTAATTTAAATGAATTACCAAAGCCATTACTTAAGAAACGATAATTAGAAGGAAAAGTTGTATCTGTAAGATTACCTAAAACTGTTTCAACATTTTGATTATATAAAGATGTACCATATAATCTAGCTCCCATAACATCCCAGCTACGAACTGATGGATTTCCAAGCCAAGTTAACATTGTTGTAACTATACAAAAGTCACTAGCACAACTAGCTGAAATAGAAAGTTTTTTAGCTGAAGTTTGAACAAAAGAACCATTCGGATTTGCTTGATTTAAACTACCAGCATCATAAACTTCTTTGATTTTTACTTCACGATTATTAACATCCATTTCACTAATCCATTTGTAATCCTCTTCCGTCATCTTTTCTAAATAATCTTTTCCATAGAAATCAACAACGTACTTATACTCCTTCTCAGTCAATTCAACTTTACCATTAGTGTAATAAACTTCTTTTGCATTAACATTTACCATAACTAGTACAGCAAATATTAAAGTAAATGCTAATTTTTTCATTTTCTTTTTCTTAAACTCCTTTCAACAATTCCAGTATAAATTTTCTGGCGAAATTTGTAAAGGACTTTTAAAGTCCGTCGAGTTTTTAAACAAAAAAATAAAGGTTTTAAGCCTTTATTTGATATATTTATAATAATAATTTTCTAAATAATAATTGGTTGTGTTATCATCACAATTTTCAGACAAACATTCATTAGTATTATAATTATATTTATAAATTTCTTTTAAAGTTTCATCTTTTTTCTCAGAGTAATATAAAAGATTTTTAAGTAAATTAACTTCTACAATACATATAATATCATTTTTATATTCAGTAATATATAACAAATTTTCATCTACATGATAAGATACTTCATATTTAATTCTATTATTATTTTCACTATAAAAATATTCATAATTTTCTTTGTCGTATTTCCAATTCTTTTTAGCATAGTTTTGAAGTTTCTGAGCAACATCAGTTGCATTTTTCTCAAACTTACTATCATCAATAATGTCAGTATGAGAATCAGGCGATAAAAAATTATTTACCATATCTCTTTGAAAGTTCAATTTAATTACTTCTTCTTTATCTTGATATTTAATTCTTATATATGTATTATTTTCAATTTCGTTTAAATTTTTATAAGAAAACACTTCATTATATTCATAACTAGATAATAAAGTATAATTGGTATCATCTGAAACTAGAACTAATTTTTCTTCATCATCTTTATCTTTATAAAAAACTTCAAAAGTATCATATTTAAAATCGCCTATTGGTTCAATAGTTCCTATTCTTAAATAACTTTTTCCTTTTGAAAAAATAGCTAATCCCTCTAAAATGTCAAAATTTTCACTATAACCATCGATTTTATAAACTCTAATTGTATTATAAGTATTAATAAAATAATAAACTAAAAAGGCTACTACCATTAAGGAAACTAAAGTTATAAATCTTTTTAAAATTTTCTTTACTTTTCTTTCTCCAGCTTTCATTACTTCAACTGACATATTTTCAACTTGTTCTTGATTTTCTTCTGTTTTTCTTTCACCCATTAAAATCTCATTGACAGAAACACCAAAATATTTACCTAAAAGTAATAAACTTTCCGGAGGTGGAGTAGTAACACCTCTTTCGTATTTTGAAATATTTTCTCTTGTAGTCATAATTTCAAATGCTAATTGTTCTTGAGTAATTTCTTTTTCTTTTCTAAGACTAGCTATAAATTTACCAATTTTCTTATTATCCATACTTCTATTCACCACCTCTATTATTATATCAAAAATTAAGGATTATGAAATAATAAATTTCCAATATTTGGATATTAAGAAAAATAGTTATAGTGAATCTCACTAAAACTATTTTCTATCATAATAATAATTAATAGTATTAATACCTTTAACTACTTTGATAGTTATTTCTTTTGGAGTTATATAACCATCATATGTATTTAATTTTCCAGTTATACTATCTCCTTCTTTACTTTTTAATTCTTCTCTTGTTACTAATGTATAACTTGTTTTATCTTGATTCATTAAATAATGATTTATAACTACCTTCGTTTTAATATTATCATCTTTTTCCTTAACATCATCTTTAGTTATCTCGTAATCTATAACTGTATTCCTTAATGTATAATTAGGATTAACACTTTTCATAGTAGCAACGGTTGTATAATTTCCTACTTCACTTGCTTTAGTTGTTTCAAGTTCTATTTCCTCACCATTTACTCCCACTATATATGCACTAGGTGCTACTAATCCTCCAGTATATTTTATACTTGTACTTGAATAATTAACGGTTGCTACTTTCTTTTCAATTGTACAGCTTAAGGTTTTACTAGTTGATCCATCATTAAAGAAATATCCTTGATTAGCTTTAGCCATTACTGTATAACTTCCAGCCTCTTTTCCTGTATTATTACTATAGACTACATTCTTCCCACCTGATACTAATGTTTGTTCTTCTCCATTATAAACAAGATTATTACAACTTCCTAAACTTGCTGTTTTATTATTAGAATTATTGGATATATTATCATCAAATATTTCGGGGCCTTCTACATTTGATGGAGAAGATGTACCTTTATATAATAAAGTGTATGGAGCAGAAGAAGTTCCAGTTCCTGAAGATGCTAATGTGCTAGATTGAATAGCAAGAACTGGAAGAATACCTACTGCATTAACTCCAACACGATGATAACCATAGACACGACGGTCGGAACCAAGTGATCCACTATAGATTTTTGAATTTGGACAAGGACTTATTAACCATGTTGAAAAACCATCTGTAAGAGAATTAAACCACGTATTTTCTTTAACACCAGTATCACCTAAATTATATGTCATTTTACTCCAATATTGACTATCAAAACTAAATCCATAATCACTTGGATACATTAAACCTACAACATCATTCCAAGTTGCAGCAAATCCACTCCATACTCTGCATGTTGTCTGAGTTTCCATTTTAGCTTTTGTAGAATTTGCACTTAAACCTTTACCTCCACTACATCCAGATACTGCTCTTTCGTGTTTATAAGCTGTAGGTGTATTAACTCTATATTTTGAATCTTCTTTTCCAGTGGCATAAACAGCTCCAAGATAATATTTTTCATTTCTCAACATAGCTTTCGTTGTATCAGATAAATAACTTAAATATCCTCTATTATTTCCACTATCTTGTTCTGTATTTAAATAATATCTAAGACCAGCATAAGGCCAATTGTAAGTATCATTATCATTACAATTAATACAATTCATATATGCAAGAGTACTATTATTATATTTTATTTTATAAGTCTTACCACTAACAACATATTTATCTGGAATATAGTCTGCTGGAACCATATCATTTCTTACTATTTTAATATATTCCTCCCCTGTACTTTCATCTTTAAATACTCCCAGTATTCTCCATAATTCATCAATATTATTATTATTTAGTTTAACATAATTATTTGCACTTATTCCACTATAGCGATATTCTCTTGGAGTACATGAGGTTATACTAGTACATTTATTACTATTACTATCAATAGCAATCATTTCAGCTTCTTTATCAGCTTTTGATTTAAGAAGTTCTGTTATAAATGGATAATCAATATTAGCTGTGTAAGTCTTACTTGCATTATTATAATTAGCTGTATCACTTGGAGTAAAATTAATAGTTATTGTACTAGCTCCTTTAGCAACTCCATATATTATTACTGTCTGATTTGTATTAGCTGCTATTTCTCCTGTGGTTCCTGGAGAGATGGTAGCTACTCCTATTGAACCTGATACGTTTGCAAATTTTCCTTTAATGCTTGATTTTTCTGTAAATGTCATACTTCGTAATGCATTTACTGTACCACTGGATGCTCCTAATGTTATTACCGGAGTTGCTTTGGCTATACTACAACTTTGAGTTTTGGATGTTGTATTATCTGAAAATCTATATCCAGAATTAGCATTAATAGTTACTGTTTGACTTCCTGCTACTGTTCTTTCATTATTAACATAACTTACTCCTACTCCTCCTGACATTAGGGTTTGACTTCCTCCAGTATAGGTTCTTGATTGGCAACTTCCAGTTGATGCTACTAAATAACCTGTTACACTATAAGTTCCTGTTTTAGTATTATAATTTGTTGTATCTGTTGGTGTAAATGTTACATTTATATTTGCTTGTCCTAAACCTGCTCCTGTTATTGTTACTGTTTGATTAGTATTAGCTGCTATTTCTCCTGTGGTTCCTGGAGAGACAGTTGCAACTCCTACCAAACTTGATACATTACTAAACTTCCCTTTGACATTTGAATTTTCTGTAAATGTTATTTTACTATCTTTATTTACACTTCCACTTGTTGCACTTAAATTTAAAGATGGAGTTGCTTTTGCAATTGTATAAGTTTGAGTTGGATTTGATATTGTATAATTATCTTTATTGGCTCTTCCTCCACTTACTCCTGATACGGTTGCTGTTGATGTTAGATTGGTTCCAGCATTTGTTTGTTTTGTGGTTGATATAGTTAGGGTTTCTCCACTTATTGCCCCTGATGCTACGGTTGCACTTGGTCCTTGGTTATTTCCATTATAGGTATAACTTCCTACATTCCAAGTTAGGGTTACACTCTTTTTTCCTATACTACAACTTAATGTTTTATTAGCTGCATTATCTGAAAACTTATGATTAGAGTCTGGAGTTGCTGTTATATTATAAGTATTGGCATCTATTCCTTTTGTTGCTGTATAATTTACTCCTCCTACTGTATTTACGATTGTTTGTTCTCCTCCATTATATGTTTTATTGGCACAACTTCCTGGTCCACTAACGTCAGCTTTATTAATTGTTAATGCTCCTGTTTTATAAGTTATATTATAGTTTCCCGTTACATTAACTGTTCCTGCACTTATTGTTGCTCCACTTGGTGTGATTGTTCCTCCCGGGACATTTGGTGTTGATGCAGCCAAACTTACTCCTGTTACACTATGACCTGATACTAACCCATCTGCTGTTACTTGAGTTGCTCCTGTTGCTATACTTCCTCCATATATTATTGTTTGGGCTTTTGCTGTTATTGTTACTGCTTTTGGAGTTATTTTACAACTTAATGTTTTACTTTCTTCTCCACCTTCAAATTTATGATTTCCATCAGGTTTTACTGTTATTGTATATGTATTTGCATTTGTTCCTTTTGTATTTGAATATGTTACTCCTCCTACTGTATTTACTATTGTTTGTTCTGTTCCATTATAGGTTTTATCTGCACAACTTCCTATTCCAACATTTGCCTTAGTTATCGTTAACGTTCCAGTTTTATACGATATATTATAATTTGCTGTTACATTTGTTGAACTTGCACTTATTGTTGCTCCACTTGGTGTTATTGTTCCTCCTGGGACATTTGGGGTTGATGCAGCTAAACTTACTCCTGTTACACTATGACCTGATACTAATCCATCTGCCGTTACTTGGGTTGCTCCTTGGGCTATACTTCCTCCATAAGTTATTGTTTGGGCTTTTGCTGTTATTGTTACTGCTTTTGGAGTTATTTTACAACTTAATGTTTTACTTTCTTCTCCACCTTCAAATTT
>CANQJD010000013.1 GCA_947624175.1 uncultured Bacilli bacterium | reverse complement strand
CAAGAACTACTGATAATCAGATTTTAGTTACGGGTGATATTTATATGAAATATACAGGAACTAATCAAATAAATGCACCGGATATGTTACCTATTGATATTAATAAGTATTATGGAGGATATATAGTAAATCCAAATATGACAGAAGAAGAGTTATCCAGTTGTGAGAGTTTTATTAATAATATGCATGCTCCTTTTGATGAAGGTTCAGATGCAAGAAGTTTTTGTGAGGGAACAGGAACTGTAAATAATATGACTTTTCAAAACTTGCTTGATAATCCTCAATTTATTTTACAATATGGAGAAGAATTAAGAAGTCTAAATATAATAAAACAAGAATATATATCAAATAAAGTAATACCCTATTTTGAATTTAAAATAGAAGGAGTAAATAATTATAGTAAAGATATATGGTATGAAATAGTATTAAAAGATGGAGATCCACCTGCAGATGAACCAACAAGAACTGAAAGATTAAGAGATGATTTACTACGATTTAGATTAGTAGAAGTAGTAGGCAAAGAAGAGAAAGAAATATTTACAAATAGAGGCTATGAAGATATAAGTGATGAAAAAATATATGTAAATACAATTGGTGCAAATACAACAGAAAAAATAGCTAGAACTTATAGATTATATATGTGGATATCAAGTACAACAAGAATAGGAGTAGGAGATAATATAGATTATGATATGGAAACATGGAATGATAAAGTTTATGCAAGTGTTAAAATAAATGTAGCAGGAGATTTTAATGAGAAAGAAGTAAATTATACTCAACCAGCATCATGTTTCATGACACAAGAATTTCAAAATAATGGAAAAACAGAAGTTATGATAACCGATTATGATACATCATGTGGAAGAGAAGCCGTAATTCCAAGCATAATAAATGGACATGAGGTAACAGTTATAGGAAGTGATAATAAAAATTATAATGAACTTTATATACAACCAATGGCTTTTTCAGAAGATGAATATCATATGTCATTTTCTTGGAAAGGTTTAACAAGTGTAGTAATACCAAATACAGTAAGAATAATAGGAGATAGTGCTTTTGCATCTAATAATATAACAAAAGTAGAAATACCAGATAGTGTTGAATGGGTAAGTGACAATGCTTTTTCAAATAATAGACAATTAAAAGAAGTAAAAGTCGGAAGTGGAATAAAGTATATAGATTATGCAGCATTTGCTTCAGTTAGTTTGAGTGGTGCTGGAGGTATTTTAGAAAAATTACAAGTTAAAAAAACATGTGAAGAAATAAAAAATATACCTGCCTCTCCGACAAATTTAGAACGAAAGGAATATCCATTCATTGGTGATATAGCAAGTCCTACAGGTTTAGATGTCTATGGCTATGAAGATGGTTCATATAAACTATGTGAACATTTAGACAGAAATTCATAATAGAAAGAAGGTAATGAAATGAAAAAAATAATCAAATATATATTATTTTATCTTTCATTACTTTTTCTTTTGATGTTGTCACAATTTATAACTATAAATATTCCTAATAAATATATAAAAAACAATTTAATAAATTCTCTTGATAGTTTTGAAGATAGAAATATTACTCCTTTAATAGATAATGATAATAAATTAATTGGTAATTCTACTAAAGTAGAGAATAGAACGGATTTAGTAACTTTAAATATCATATGGAATAGTAATAGAAATCCTAATTTTAAATCATTAATACTTATGAAATATCTTGAAATAGGAAGTCCTAAAGATAGTTTAAAAATAAGTATAGAAAAAGATATAGAACCAAATATAGAATATTCAAGATATTATCATGGTGGTATAATTTATTTAAAATTATTATTAATATTATTTAATGTAAATAAAATTAGAATAATTAATTATATAATACTAGGATTATTAACAATATATTTATTATATTTAATGTATAAGAAAGATAAAATATTAAGTTTAATAACTTTACTTAGTTTAATTAGTATAAATTACTTTGTAGTACCATATTGTTTTGAATATTATTTTATCTTTCTAATTAGTATAATTATGGCTATAATAAGTATTAAGATATACGATAAGAAAGATTATTACTATAACTATCTATTCATATTATCAGGGTTAAGTGCTTGTTACTTTGATTTCTTAACCTGTGAAACAGTTAGTTTAATGTTACCATTATTTATTAAAGTATATTTAGATTATAAGAATAAAAAATTTAATTATAAAAAAGAGATTAAATTTATAATAAAAAGTGTTATAATATGGTTACTAAGTTATAGTATAACTTATTTGATAAAATGGATAATTAGTTTAAGTATATTAGGAATAGAATATTTAGATAAATTAAAATATAATTTAGAGTTAAGAGTAACAGGATTTAGTAAACCTATAGAAAATATCTGGAATATAATAATAGTATTATTAGATATGATGTTATATTTAACTCCATTTAATTTAATAAAAAGTTATCTAGGAATAATAATTACTTTAATAATAATTACTTTAATAATAATAACTTTGATATATATATTTCTATTGAATAAACAAGAAAAGAAATATATAAGTATACTATTTATAATAAGTTTAATTGGAATAGGAAGAATGAGTCTATTATATGGACATTCATTTCAACATTATTTCTTTGATTATAGAGCTTATATAGGATTAGTAATGGTTTTATTATTAGTAATAGTAGAAGGAGTAAGGAATGGATATAACAATATTAATACCATGTTTAAACGAAGAAGAAACAATCGGAAAAGTAATTGATGAAGTAAGAGAATATTTTAAAGATAAGAAATATAAATATGAAATATTGGTAAGTGATAATGGAAGTATAGATAAATCAGTTAAGATATGTAAAAGTAAGAAAGTTAGAGTAATAGAAACTAAAGAAAAAGGCTATGGAAATGCTTTAAGGAATGGAATAAATAATGCTAAAGGAGAGTTTATCATCATGGGAGATGCTGATATGAGTTATGATTTTAGACATTTAGATTTATTTATTCAAAAGTTAGAAGATGGATATGATTTAGTAGTTGGAAATAGATTTATGGGTGGAATTGAAAAAGGGGCAATGAGTTTAAGTCATAGGATAGGAGTAAAAGGATTAAGTAGATTTGCTAATATATTATTTAAAACTAATATAAATGATTATCATTCTGGAATAAGAGGATTTAGGAAAGATAAAATAATTAATATAAATTTAGAAAGTACGGGAATGGAATTTGCAAGTGAAATGATAATCAAAGCTAAAATAAATAATTTAAGAATTGTGGAAGTACCTACTAAATTATATAAAGATTTAAGAAATAAAAAATCACATTTAAGAACTATTAGAGATGGATTTAGGCATGTTTTCTTGATTTTAAGATTGAAATTTGAGAAAAAGATACCTTAAAAGTATTGCCAAAGGTATCTTTTTTATGGTATAATTTTAGAGTTTGTTAAAGGGAAGTGTATTTTTATGAAAAATATAAGAAATATAGCAATAATTGCCCATGTTGACCATGGTAAAACAACTTTAGTTGATAAGATGTTACTTGCAAGTGGGACATTTAGAGATAATGAAGAAGTAACCTCAATGGATTCTAATGATTTAGAGAAAGAAAGAGGAATTACGATTTTAGCTAAAACAACGTCACTTGATTATAAAGGATTAAAGATTAATATTCTAGATACTCCGGGACATGCTGATTTTTCTGGGGAAGTTGAAAGAATCATGAATATGGTTGATGGAGTATTATTAGTTGTTGATGCTTATGAAGGAACCATGCCTCAAACGAGATTCGTATTAAAAAAAGCCTTAGAAGCTAAAGTAACGCCAATTGTTGTTGTTAATAAGATAGATAAAGAATCTGCTCGTCCTAAGGAAGTAGTTGATGAAGTAATTGATTTATTTATTGAACTTGGTGCTGATGTTGACCAATTAGATTTTCCAGTTGTCTACACTAGTGCGGTGATGGGAACATCTAGTTTAGATCCAGACCCTAAAACTCAAAAAGAGACAATGGAACCATTACTTGATACGATTATTGAAACGATTAAAGAGCCAGTTGGGGACGAGAATGGAACCTTACAATTCCAACCTGCCTTACTTGATTATAATGACTTTGTCGGAAGAATTGGAATTGGAGTTATCAAACGAGGTCATGTTAAAGTTGGAGAAAATGTTACCTGTATGAGATTAGATGGGTCTAAAAAACAATTTCGGATTCAAAAGATGTTTGGTTACCATGGATTAAAAAGAATAGAAATCGAGAATGCTTCGGCTGGTGATATTATTGCTATTGCCGGACTTCCTGATATTAACGTTGGAGAAACAATTTGTAATCCGGGTTTTGAAGAAGCCTTACCAATTTTAAGAATAGATGAACCAACTTTGGAGATGACATTTGGTGTTAATACATCGCCTTTTGCAGGAAGAGAAGGTAAGTTATTAACCGTTCGAAAGATTGAAGAAAGATTAAAGAAAGAAACCGAAAGAGATGTTAGTTTAAAAGTTACTCCTTATGACCAAGAAAGTTTCTTAGTTAAAGGAAGAGGAGAATTACATTTATCTATTTTAATTGAAAACATGCGAAGAGAAGGATTCGAATTACAAGTTTCGAAACCTCAAGTAATTATTAAAGAAATAGATGGTAAGAAATGTGAACCATTTGAAGAATTACAAATTGATGTTAATAATGACTATGTAGGTGGGGTAATTGAATCTTTAGGTAATAGATTTGCAACCCTTTTAAATATGCAAAATTTAGGAGAGACAACAAGACTTAACTATATTATTCCATCTAGGGGTTTAATCGGATTTGTGACCGAGTTCATGACAATTACCAAAGGTTATGGAATTATGAATCATACCTTTAAAGAATATCGTGAAATGGTAGGTAATAATGTTGGAGAAAGAAAACTTGGTGTTTTAGTTTCAATGGAAAATGGTAAAACAACGGCTTATGCTTTAGGTCAATTAGAAGAAAGAGGCACAATGTTTGTTGAACCTGGTATGGAAGTATATGAAGGAATGATTGTTGGAGAACATAATCATGATGATGATATCGCGGTTAATGTTGTTAAAGGTAAAAACTTAACCAATACAAGAGCTGCTGGAAGTGACCATACCGTTGTCTTAAAAAGACCTAGAGTTATGTCTTTAGAAATTGCTCTTGATTATATCAATAACGATGAGTTAGTTGAAGTTACACCTAAAAGTTTTAGACTTCGTAAGAAAATATTAAATGCTGAATTAAGAAAGAAAGCAATGCATAAGTAAAAGAACTATTATAAACTTTTGTAATAGTTCTTTTTACGTATAATTATTTATATAATCAATTAAACATTGAATAGTAAACATATCAAAGTTAACATTATCTTTTAAAGATAATTCAAATATTATATTTGGATTGTTAGTACCAGAAGTTATTTTTACTTTATATTTACCATTTTCAATATTAGATAAAAAATATTTTTTTCCATTTGGTAATATATCACTATCAATATAACATTCTTTTTTGCTTAAGTTTAATGGTAAATCCAAAAATAATTCTTTTCCATTTGTAGTAAGATTATAATTTGAAAATTTTAAATCTAAATGTTTTTTAAAATCTTCATAATACATTTTGGGTAAATTTTGACTTCCACTTTTCTTTCGTCTAAAAATGGTTTTGATATTAAAAAATTGATTAAATTGCTTAAGGGAAAATACCTTTTTATTCCCTTTATCATCAATAGATATGACAAAATCAACATTTTTATTTTTCATGTTTGAAGCAATCCAACTAAATGCAATTGTATTTGGGATAGGAACAATCATACCTTTTTCTCTAACTTTACTATATAATTCAAAATTATTATTTAAAACATTAATAATTTCATCTGAATATTTATTGGCTTTAAATTTATTTTTCTTTCCATATACAAATTTATTATTTATAATTTCTACTACAAATTGAGATGTTTGAGATGTAGGCATTTTAGTTTCTATATAAAATTTTTTCTTCGAAGAGTTAATAGTTATTTCTATATCTGGAATTGTACTATCACTTTCTCCATATTGTTGAACTGAAATATCATAATCTTTTAAAGTTTCTTTTAAATATTCAGTCATTTCATCTTCAAAATCTTTCCATTTTACCATTTTAAACCTCCTAAATATCTTTTAGTCCATTAAATACTTCTTTTAATAAATTTATAGGAACACTATTACCAAATTGTTTTAAAGCTTGACTATCATTATCAATTATTTTGAAATCTTCTGGAAAACCTTGTAGTCTTGCGGCTTCTCTTGGACTTAATTTTCTAACTTTTCCATTTATATAATAAGCACCTGTTTTAGAGGCTGCTCCACCACTTGAAGCCGCAAGTGTTATTCCAATTCCGTTTTCATGATAAATTCTATTTCCTTGACCACCCTTACCAATTATCCCAATTTGAATTGGCTTTTGAACTTTACCATTTTGAATAGCCTTTTGTAATTTATTTTCATCAATATGGATATCATTTCTTTTTAATATATATTTTTCTGTAAATTCATCATCTTCTTTTATATCGCTTATAGTAATAAAGTTTTTTGATGGAGTTGGAAATTTATATTTATGATTATCTATATCTTTTCTTATACATACTATGGTTATTCTTTCTCTATTTTGGGGAAGGTTAAAATCTTTTGCATTAAGAACCTTGTAATAAATATTATAGTTTAAGTTATCAAGTGTATTTGAAATAACTTCAAAAGTTGCTCCTCCATTATGGGCTTTTAAATTTTTAACATTTTCTAAAAAGATGATTTTAGGTTTATGATAATTAACAATTCTAACAATATCAAAAAACAAAGTTCCTCTTGTATCTTCAAAACCTTTTTGCTTGCCTGAAATACTAAATGGTTGACAAGGAAATCCAGCACATAATATATCAAAACTAGGAATTTCTTTTTCGGAAATTTTAGTTATATCACCAGCAGGAGTTTCTCCAAAGTTTAATTTATAACTTTCCTGACAATATTTATTCCATTCTGAAGAAAATACACATTTACATCCAAAAAATTCAAGTGCATATCTAAATCCACCAATGCCAGCAAATAAATCAATAAATTTCATTTTTTTTAATTCCATGTTATAACCCATCCTCTTATATAAATTGTACCAAAATTTTCTTCTAAATCAAAGAACTTTTTTATTTTTTTAATAAAATATTTAATTATATTTTTGACACTTTTTGTGTCAAAATTTATTTTTTGATAGTTAAAAAATTAATTTCTATGATATAATCATAATAGAATGGAGTTTGAAAATGAAAAAACTTAAAAAAATAATTAATAAAATTAAAAAATACTCATATAAAGAAAAAAGTAAAGAACTATTTTTAAAGTTAAAAGAGTTCTATTTAGAAAATAAACTATATATTTTTATGTTTTTATCTTTATTTATTTTAGATATATCTACAAGAATTGCTACTAATTCCATTGGTTTTATAAAGTTTTTTTCCTATGAAGCAAATTTCTTTTCTTTCATTTGGATATTTTTTATCATTTTTCTTACTAAATATTTAAAAAATATCTATGGTAAACTTATTTATGGTTTATTTTATGGATTTTCTTTAGTGATGTTTTTAGTTCATAATATCTATTATATTTATTTTAAAATCTTCTTTGATTTTTCAGTTTTAAGTGCTGCTAGTGAAGGAAGTTCTTATTTACTTGATACATTAAAAGATATAAGACTTTGGATGTATATGGTAATTATTATTAGTATTATTTTAATGGTTTTAACTTTTAAAAACTTTAATAATAATAAAACTAGTAATTTTCGAAGTGCTATTTTAGTGACTATTTTCTTTGTTGTCTTACATTCCGTTTATCCTTTAACATTTGGGCGAGCTACGACCGAACTCGAATGGAATGCTTGGGGTAATAGAAGAAATGTATATAATGCTTTTAATGATAATAATAAAAGTATGGAATTAGTTGGTTTATTTGAATATAATTTTAGAAATTTATATGTTAACTATATAAGAGAAGAAGATAAAAGTGATGAAGAGAGTTTAGCCTTTTTAGAAAATATTTTTAATACGGAAGAAAGTATTCATAAGAATAACTATACAGGTTTATTTGAAGGAAAGAATCTTATTATAGTGCAACTTGAAAGTATTGATAAATTCTTAACGAATGAAGAAGTGATGCCAAATCTTTCAGCTTTAAGAAAAAATTCCATTAATTTTTTAGATCATTATTCCTTTGTTAACGGAGGAGGTTCAACCTTTAATTCGGAGTTTATGGTAAATACCGGGTATGCAACTCCTTATACTTATAATCAAAATGCTTATACATTCAGTAAAAATAACTTTGATTACTCTTTACCTAATTTATTTAAAAGTGTAGGTTATACAGTTAATGCTTTTCATATGAATTCTAGTGAATATTATTCAAGAGGGGTTAATTATAAAAACTTTGGTTATAATTCTTATAATGGTCTTAAAGATATGGATATGTATAAAGATAATAAAAATTATCAATTAGATAGTGAACTCATGTTAAATGAAGAATTTAATGCTAAAATATTTAATATGGAAAATCCTTTAACCAATAACTTTGTATCTTACATAATTACATATTCGGCTCATACTCCATTTACAAAAGATCGAGGAGTATGCCGGATGTTACTAAGTGATGAAGAAATTGAAAACCCTGATTATCAACCAACGGAACTTGATTGCTTAAAAATTCAAGCTCATGAAACTGATAATATGTTAGGATTATTAATTCAAAACTTAAAAGATAAAGGTTTATATGATAATACGGTTTTAGCTATATTTGCTGATCATTATGTTTATACTTTAACTGATAAAACAATTTTAAGTCAATATAAAGATACGGAGACTAATTTAATAAATCATACCGATTTCTTTATCTGGAGTAGTGATATGAAGTATACTGAAGTTAAAAAGACAACTAGTCAATTAAATATTTTACCTACTTTATTAAACTTATTTAACTTATATAATCATCCAAATTACTATGTTGGAGAAGATGCTTTAGATGATTCTTATTCCGGATACGTGTTCTTTAATGATTTTTCTTGGTATGATGGAAAAAGATATGTTGATTCTAAAGGAGAAATTGTGAAAGGCTTGAATGCAACACCGGATTATATTAATTTAATGAGTGATAAAATTAATAATTTAATTAAGAAAAATGATGAAGTATTAAAAAATAATTATTTTAAAATTATAAAAAATAATAAAACTGCAAATAGTTAATTGTAAATTTTAAAAACTTATGATATTATATATTTAAGAATAGAGGGATTTTATGATAACAAAGGATAATGTTATAACTTATGCTTATAAGGGCTTAGTTGGTTTAATTTATACTATCATTGGTAAAAAAGCTAAAATTAAAGATTTATTCTTTGAAGAAGATATATTTAAAGATGTTAAAAGAAATACTACTCGTCTTGAAGAAGCTAGTAATGCGATGGCAGCAATGGAAAAATTTCCTTATCAATATAAATATAAAAAAAGAAATGGAAAATTTGCATATGGAACATTTGATGCTTATAATATTGAACAAGCTAAAACGTTCTTAACCAATGAAGGTTATGAAATAGCTGAAATTAAAGAAGTTAAAAAAAATATTTTCACGAATTCTTTGATTTTAACATCTCCTATTAAAACAGGTGAGATGGCTTTTGCTTTAACTCAAGTATCAACTTATTTAAAAGCTGGTATTTCTTTGATTGAATCTTATCGGATTCTTGCAAAACAATCAGTTAAACCTTTAGTAAGGAAGATATATGATATGGTTGTTTTTGACTTACTTGCTGGTGATAGTTTATCAGAAGCTATGTCTCATCAACCTAAAATATTTCCTAAATTACTTGTTAACATGGTTAAATCAGCTGAATTAACGGGTGATTTACCTTCTATTTTAGATGATATGGCTAATTATTATGAAGCCATTGATAAAACAAAAAAAGAATTAAAAAGTGCAATGACTTACCCAACGATAGTTTTCTTTATGGCAATTGCAGTTATTGTCTTTGTACTTAATTATATTGTACCTAAATATGTTGATATGTTTACAAACTGGAGTACCAGTTTACCTAAAATTACAGTTATGACTATGGCTTTCAGTGACTTTGTTCGAAATAATTTAATTGAAATGCTTATTATTTTAATTATGATTTTATTAGTTTATATTATTTTATATAAAAATGTAACTCAATTTCGAGGAATGATGCAATTTATTTATTTAAAAATACCAGTTGTTAAAAGCATTATTATGTATAGTGAAGTTTCAATGTTTTCTAAAACGTTTGCATCTCTTTTAAATCATGGAGTATTTATTACAGATAGTATGGATGTTTTAATTAAAGTCTCCGATAATGAGATCTATAAACGAATAATAATCAAAACAGTTAAGAACTTAAATCGTGGTGGTAAGATATCAGAAGCTTTTAAAGATAATCCGTATATTCCAATTGTTGCTTATGAAATGATTGTAACTGGTGAATCAACTGGTAAACTTGGAACCATGATGGAAAGAGTTGCTAATTATTATGAAAACTTATATCAAAATGCTACCAAACAGGTTAAAAGTTTAGTTGAACCAGCCATGATTGTTATGTTAACTTTTGTAGTTGGATTAATCATTATTTCAATTATATTACCAATGTTTGACTTATATCAAACGATTGCATAGGGGATATCATGGAAGTTTGTTATTATATTACCTTTTTCCTATTCGGACTTTGTTTTGGTTCTTTCTTCAATGTCTGTGGTCTTAGAATACCAAATGGAGAATCAGTAAGTAGTCCAAGAAGCCATTGCACGAAGTGTGGACATACTTTAAAGTGGTATGAATTAATTCCACTTTTATCTTTTATTATCCAAAAAGGGAAGTGTAGAGAGTGTGGAGTTAAACTTTCTTGGTTTTATCCATTTTCAGAACTTGCAACTGCGATTCTTTTTACCGTTTGTTATCATTCATTTGGAATATCTTTCGATTTAATTATTGCTTTAACTTTAGTAAGTACCTTTATTTTAGTTATTGTTTCCGATTTAACTTATTTAATGATTCCTGATAGATTTATTATAATTCCAAGTATTATTATAATTATTACAGATTTTTTTAAATTAGGTTTAATTGCTACTTTAATTCAAATAGGTTATGGACTACTAGCTTTTCTTTTTATGTATTTAATAATGTTACTTGGAAATAAAATATTTAAGAAAGAAAGTATGGGCGGAGCTGACATTAAACTAATGTTTTTAGCTGGACTTGCACTTGACCCATATCTTGCAATCATGGTTATTTTCTTATCTAGTTTTGTAGCTTTACCGGTTTCGATGTTTTTACTTATTAAGAATAAAGAACACGTAATTCCTTTTGGACCATTTATTATTTTAAGTTTATTAATTATTTATTTTACCAAATTAGATATAACTTCTATATTTACGTCAATTTTAAAATTTTTTTGATTAAATTATAGAGACATTTTCACTTAAAATTTATTTTTTTTATTAGAGACATTTTCATTTAAAAATCACAAATAATTTTAAAAATTTATGTGTTATTCTTGTAAAATTGAAAAAAATATTATATTATTAAATAAGGTAGGAAGTGTGTTATGAAAAAAAGTTTTAAATTATTGTGTACTTTTATATTATTTTTTGTTTTTACTTTTAATATAAATGCTGAAGATAATACCGATGAGCCAGAATATTATAAGGGAGATTTAAGATGTCCTAAGACTCTTTCTTCGAATGCTGTTAGTTGTACAGAAAAACCTGGGGCTGATGGAAAAACTGAGCAAGTTGATATTACTTATTTTAAACAAATGGGTGATGAATATATAAAAATAATAAAAACAGTTAAAAAAAGAAAAAATTTAGGAGAATATGATGTAAGTTTTTTTGTTCAAGGTAATTTAGATGTTGTAAAAACTACTGCTCCAACTTATATTGCGGTTTTATTTGATGTTTCCAGTACAATGTCTGATAATATAGGTTCTGCAACTACTGCTCTTAAAACTTTTGCTAGAACTTTAATACCAAGTTCTGACAATGGTTATGCCTATTATTATTTAGCTGCTAGAGCTTTTAATAATAATACAGTTAATATGAATAGAGATAGTTTTAAAAATTATAATTTTGATAGTGGCATTAAATGGCCTAAATATGATGAAGATCATAGACAAAGTTATGTTAATACTGCCTTTGATTGGGCTTCTAAGTTATTTAACAATAATAAGAAAAATATTCCTGAAAATGCCAATAGATATGTTTTATTGTTTGGAGATGGTAATTATTGGAATGATCAATCAATAAGTAAAAGTGCTGCTGGTAGTGCATTAAATACTGCTCAAAACATGATTAAAAATGGTATAAAGGTTAAGGGTGTTTTATATAATGATGGTTATATAGGAGATCCTGCTGCTTGTAGTCATTATTGTGGTACTAATTATGGGAAGATGTGTACAGCTTGTTGTAATGGTGACAAGTGGAATGGACATTGGAAAAGAAATAAACAAGGTGAATGTGATAAAGCAGCTATGAAAAATTTAACTGGAAATAATTATATAAATGCTCAAAATGTTAGTCCTAAAAATTGGGCTTCCAAATTACAAGAAGCAGCTAATGCTATAAAAGAAGAAACCGATGGAAATAAAGTTTTTATTGAGCTAACTGATCAACTTGGAAATGAATTCTATAAACTTAATGATACAGGACGTTACAAAGAATATAATCTTAATGTTGTAACAGAAGCAGGTCAAACATTTGGTCCATTTCAAATCGAAATAGATCAGTTTGCTGATCCAGATGCAGGAAGAAACGATGGTCTTGAAAAATATTGGCATAAAACTAATGATAATTTTAAATTTTCTTATACTGGTAAAAGTGAAGGATTACAATCAATTTTAGTAAAAGATACTCCAGAAGTTTATTGGATACCTAACAAACCTATATTAGATGATTGCTATTCATATGCTCAAGTTGACAAAGTGCGAACAGAAGATGCAAGTGATGAATATTCATTTTTCTCTAAAATTTGTTATGAAGGAGGTTGGGATAATTTACCAGGTTTTAAAGTTACAGCTAATGTTAATAGTTTTACTGGTAAACCTAATGCTAAAACAGCTCAGAATCAATTTACTCTTTATAAAAATTCTGGTTATAAATTTCCAGTATCTATTAAAATGGAAGCTAATTTAATCTGTACTTATAATTTAAAAATAGCTAATTTTAATAAAAGACATAATGAATTAACTGCTGAATTAACAAGTACTCAAAAAAGTATTACTGACTTAGAGAATACAGCAAATTTAACAGAAGAAGAAAAAGATGACTTAGATGTTTTCAAAAAACAAGAGGCTAGTTTAGTTGTTAAAATAGCAGATTTAGATAAGATTTTAGAGAGATATAAATCGATAGTAAATGATACCTCAGATATAGAAAGGTATCGACAAAATTTTATATCGCAAATAGCAACCTTAAAAGTAGATTATGATGACAATAGTGATGCTGATATAATTAATTTTGTTAATTATGGTGATATAGCTAACAAATTGGAATGTACGGCTGGTAAAACTGATACATTATATAATGGTGAAAAAATTGTTTATAATAAAGAATGTAAATTAAAACTTACTAAAGATATGCAATTACCTAATACTTGTTTAAATATGCAGAGCGGTAATCCAGAAAATTGTAAAAATGATGTTGCTCAACTTGCTGGTGGTAATAACTTCTTTGTAAAATTAGATGCTAAAGGTGGTAAAATAAGCATTACTGTTCCCAAAGCTGGATATAGTGGAAAATTAAACTTTGAAATGAAAAATGAAAAAAAGCCAAATAATCCTGCTTGTTATTATAAAAAAGATATTCCTGGTAATAATCCTCGTAGTTATATTATATTTAGGCAAATTGATGTTGCTGATCCATTTTTAAAAAACTATGATAGAAATCAAGGAGTAGGAAGAAATTATTCTAATGATACTTTTAATTTTGAAAAAATAATTCATGATGATATTTGGAGTAATAAAACTATTGCAGATTATGATTATCTATTAAGCAAAACTAATATTGAAAATATAAAAAAAGATACATCTGAAGATTTAAAACACAGTTATTTAGGAAGAAATTGTTATTTTACTAGTACTAATAAATATCAATGTCATTTTACAAGAAATGAAAATGAAGTTAGTAGTGATAATGGTACATTATGGTATAGCAAAAAAAGTATAAAAGAAGGAGTCTAAATATGAAAAAAATATGCTATTTGTTAATATTTAGTTTATTACTATTTTTAGATATTGTTAATGTTAAAGCAGTTACGGAATGTAGTAGTACGGAGATGGCAAGACTTAATGAATTAGCTAATAATATTAAAATAAATAATAAAAATAAAATTGATATAGTAAATGAAGAAACTAAATCTATATATACATTATATGATATTGATATAATTAATTTTGATAAAGATTTAAAAATTCAATATGGCTACTCTGATACTTCTAAAGACGAATTGATTGAATTAACTTCTAAAGAACCTAAAATAGAAGATTTAGTAGAAGGACGAACCTTAGTATTATATATTTATTCCTATACTGCTAATTTATGTACTGAAAAACTTTTAAAAACTATAAAAATAAAATTACCAGTGTATAATGATTATTACTATTTTAATAAAGAAAAGTTACAAGATAATCCTGATTTTAAATATTCAAAAGAATTTATAGATGAAGATAAAAATTATGATGAAATAGAAGAAGAATTTGAAAAGTATTTAAAAAAAGAAGAAAATTCTGATTTATTAAACTCAAAATTTAATATCAATTTATATTTAATTCTAGGTGGAATAATTGGAATAATAATTTTATTATGTGTAATAATTGTTATTCAAAAAAGAAAAAAGAAAGAAGAAGATTATTTATAAAAGTGTATATAAAAATCTTTCTTTTTTTATGCGAATATTTTATTAAATAAAATATAGGCTCTACCATTTCTGGTGTGAAATAGGAAGCATGAAAATATTTTCTATGAATAACAATAAAAATTTGAAATCAAAAAATTTTGAAATAAATTTAAAAGAAAAAAATACCTGTTTTTCTGTTGTTATATAAAAATTTGCACGATTTTTACTTCACTTTAGAAATTGTAGAACTGATTTAAGTATTTTTTCTTTTAAATAGATAAAAAATATGTTATAATCTTATTATTATGAAAGGGGTTCTTATGGAAAGAGTTCAAAAAGTGATTAGTAATTTAGGTTATGCATCAAGAAGAGAGGTTGAAAAATTAATCTTAGAAGGTAAAGTAACTATAAATAATCAAGTAGCTAGTCTTGGAGATAAAGTAAAAGACTCTGATATTATTAAAATAAATGGAGTTTTAGTTGATAAGAATAAAAATGATAAAGTTTACTTCTTATTAAATAAGCCACGAGGAGTTGTATCAACAGCTAAAGATGAAAAAGGAAGAAAGACAGTAGTTTCTTTAATTGAAACTGACAAAAGAATCTATCCAGTTGGAAGACTTGATTATGATACGACGGGAGTTTTAATATTAACGAATGATGGTGAGTTAACAAATTTATTACTTCATCCAAGTAGTAATATAGAAAAAGTATATCTTGCTAAAATAAAAGGTATTATTACAGGAAGTGATATTTATAAATTAAAAAATGGTATTAAAATCGATAATTATACAACTAGTCCTTGTTATGTTAAATTAAAAAGTTTTAATAAAAAGACTAATACTTCAATGGTTGAAATTAGAATTCATGAAGGACATAATCATCAAGTAAAAAAGATGTTTGAGGCTGTTGGTTATGATGTTTTAAAATTAACAAGATTGAGATTTGCTTTTTTAGATACTACTAATTTAAAACCAGGAGAATATAGAACTTTAACTCCTAAAGAGGTTAAAAAACTTTATAGTTTAGGTAAGTAAAATGAAAATAGAAGTACTATATATATTATTTTGGATATATGCAATAGCTGGTTATTTAATGGAAGTTATAAGGGTTTTTATAAGAGAAAAAAAGTTTGTTAATCGAGGTTTTTTTCTAGGTCCTTATTGTCCTATATACGGAGTAGGTGGAGTTTTACTATCATTCTTGAGTAGATATCAAAGAGATCCTTTTATAATATTCTCTGTTTCTATTATTATTTGTAGTTTTGTTGAATATATGGCAAGTTACATTTTAGAACTTATTTTTAAAGTCAGATGGTGGGATTATTCTGATCGATTTATGAATGTAAATGGCAGGATTTGCTTAGTTAATACAATAGGATTTGGCATTTTAGGAATGATAATTGTTTGTTTTTTAAATCCTTTATTAATAAATTATCTTACTAATTTTAATCCTAATTTAAGACATGTTATAGCTTTAGTTTTATTAATAGTAACAACTTTAGATATTATCATTACAATTACTATTTTATTAGATATAAGAAAGACAATTACTAATTATAAAAATAAAACCTTGAATTTATTTAAACCAGGTGATAACACCGAAGAAGTAAGCAAAAGAGTAAAAAGTATTTTAAAAAATAAATCATTTTTACATCAACATATGTTAAAAGCTTATGATAACTTAAAAATTTATAAAGATAATTTCCTTCAAAAGACTGAAGATTTAATTAAATATAAAAGATTTAAACATATTGAAAATATGTTCATGCTTGAAATATTAATAAGTATTATTATAGGTTTGATAATTTATTTAATAACTAGAAAAGTTAGAAGATCTATTTGTATTGCTTTAATAATTGAAGGAATTTTATTCTTAATTACAAGGAGCAAAAATGAAAAATAATTTTACAAAGAATATTCATCATGATTTATATTTATCAGATTCTGATATTGAAGTATTAGAAAAATATGATATTGATTATTTAAAATTTAAAAGTGTTAAAGAATTAATGTTTCATTTAGAAGAAATGTTAAGATATCAAGATATTGATTCTGATTTAGAAGATTTATTAATAAAATTATCTGATTATAATTATTATTTTCAAACTAATAAATAGGAGAATATCCTATTTTCTTTTTAATATTTTTTGATATTTTACTTATACTAATAAAGATTAATATGGAAAAAGAAAGTTTATGGAAAAAATATCTAAATAATAATTTAGATAATGATAATGAAAAAGAATATGATTATTTAATAATTGGGGGAGGAATAGCTGGTATTTTAACAGCTTTTTACTTAAAAGATTCTGGTAAAAGAATTGCTATTTTAGAAAGAAATAAAATTATGGATGCTGTAACTTCCAAAATGACTGCTAAGGTTACAGTTTTACAAGATATCTTATCTAAAATAGATGAAAGTGAGTTAGATACCTATTTAAAAAGTCAAATTGAAGGAATGAAGCTTTTAAAAGATAATATTGAAAGTTATAATCTTGACTGTGATTTTCTAAAGAATGATTCTTATTTATTTACAATTAAAAGTAGTAATGTAAAAAAATTAAAAATAATTAAGTCTCATTTAGATAATATAAAATTTAAAACCGAATTTAGGAAATTAGAACTAGGTAATTTAGATATTAAAGCATCCCTTAAAACAAGTGAGGCTTATGAAATTAATCCGATTAAATATTTAAACGAAATTGTTAGATTATTAAAAAATACTAGTGTTCATGAAGAGACTAATGTTTTAGAAGTTATTAAAGAAAATAATTTATTTATGATTAAAACAAATAAGGGAGTATATAAAGCTAAAAAAGTTGTGTTTGCAACTAATTATCCTTATTTTTTAAAACCTTTATTCTTTCCAATTAAAGTAAGACTTGAAAAATCTTATATTGGTTATGGGAAATCAAGATATAATTATAAAGAAAACTTTAATGCTATTAATATTGATAAAGATGTTCATTCAATTAGGTTTTATAAAGGGAAAATGATATATTTAACTGGTTCAAGAATGATTGCTAATAAAGTTAATGATGAAGATGGATTTTCGAAAGTGTTAAATAATGGTTTCTTACTTCAATGTGATAATTTATGGAGTAATATTGATATTACAACGAATGATTATTTACCAATTATTGGAGAAGTATTTAAAGGCATGTATATTATAACGGGATTTAATACTTGGGGTATATTATCTAGTCATATAGGAGCAAATATTATTGCTAGTTTAATTATGAAGAACAAAAGTAATTTCCGAATAAATTCGTAAATCACTATGGAAGCCTCACGACTTCCTTTTTCTACTTCATAGGATACTTGGTATCCTCCATAGACCAAGATTCGATGGTTGCCACCGTTTTTTATATGATTTATAATTATTCTAAATTAACTTTAATTCTCTATCTATATTTTCTAAATATAGTTTCATTTCTTTATCCAAATCTTTAAAATACAAATTCATTCCTTCTTCTAATATATTAAGACTAGCATTTATATCTCTTTCATTTATACTATGACATTTAGGACATTTCCACTTTCTCACACTTAAATTCTTAACCCTTTCATTCTTTGTACCACACGAAAAGCATATTTGACTACTTGGAAAGTAAGTATTTACTTGATAAATTTTCTTACCTAGTATCCCCGCTTTATATTTAAATTTATTTATAATGTCACTGAAGTTTGAATTAGATATAGATTTTGCTAAACCATGTTGTCCCTTTTCAATCATTTCTTTAGTTTTTAAATTCTCTAAGAAAACAACATCGTTTTCTTTTAATATTTTATTTATCATAATATTATTGTAAAATTTCTTTGCATTTCTAATTTTTTGATTTAATTTTTGGATTTTTATAATTATCTTTTCTCTATTTTTGCTTCCTTTTTTACTTCTTGCTAACCACCTATTTAAACCCTTTAATTTATGTTCATATCTTGCTAGTTGTTCTTTTATATTTTCTATTTTTTCTCCATCACTTGTTGTCATTAATGTTTTTACTCCTAAATCTATTCCAACCATATTTAAAGATGGTTTAAAACTAGGTACTTCTATATCTTCTGATACTAAAACATTAGCATAGTATTTTCCTGCAACTCTTTTAACTGTTACATTAATTATCTTTTTATCAAATGAAGTTAAGTTACGATAACCTCTTACTTTTATTTCAGATATTTTCGGTAATTTAATTGTTCTATTAACTAAATCAACTCTAATGTTTTGATATTCTTTGTCGTTATAATTTCTTCTTATACAAGAAGTTCTATAACTACATAGTGAAGAATGTTTTTTGAATTTAGGCTTACCACCTAAATTATTAAAATATCTGTTATAAGCATTTTCTAAATTATCAATTGCACATCTTGGAATTATAGAATCTACTTCTTTCATCCAAGGATAATTTTCTACTAAACTTGGAATATCTTTTTTCATATCTTTAAAGTTTAAACTATAATCTTTTTCTTTTAATTCTAAATAATGATTATAAACAAATCTTGTAGTACCAAGAAAAGAATTAAGTTTTTTCTTTTGATCATTGTTTGGATATAATCTAAATATATAAGTTTTAAATTGATTCATCTTTGTATCCTCATTTTCTTGACACATTATTATATATTTTATTTTTTATATTGGCAAGACTTTTTTAATATTTTTTTAGATTTTTTTCTATGTTTTTTGATATCACTTTTTGTTCTTTATCTTTTGTATTTAATTAGATACCAGACTTTCTCATATAATTTTTGAAACGCACTTTCCTATTATATAAAAAAAGATATCAAAAGTATATCGAGTTATTTAAACCAAGAAAAAAGATTACCTTAAAGAAATTTATTAATTCAAGTATTAATATCTATGAAAGTATGAATGGTTATTTAAAAGGTATTATTAAAAAGAATAAATTAATCTTATATAGTAGAGAACATGCTATCTTTATTGATAATAATAATGGTTATTTAGTTAAAAGAAAATGTCCGCATTTAAAATGTAATTTATTATTTAATTCGGTTGAAAAAACATGGGATTGTCCATGTCATGGATCAAGATTTGATATAGAAGGAAACGTGATTTCAGGGCCTTCTAAATATGATATTAAGACAAAAAGTGTCAAATAGTGTAATTTTTTGTTTACTTTTTAAAAAAAATAGGTTATCATTAATATGAGGATAGGAAAACTATCAACGAAAGGAGAATGAAATATGGCAGGAGTAAAATTCAATTCTGCAAGTATGGAACAAACAATTAATGAGATTACAACAGGGCTTAATGAATTAAATGAAGAATTAAAAGAAGTCCAAACTTTAAAACAAAGAATGCAAAGTAACTTAGCAGGTGCTGAAGCAGATGCTGCTTATGCAAAGTTAGGTGAAATGGAAAAGAGTTTACAAGAAGTAATTGAAAACCAAAATATTAATCGTCAAAACCTAATTGATAAGAAAAATAGTTTTGATGAAGCTACGACAGGATTATAGGAGGGATATTAATGAATAACGATTTTAGTGTAAATAGTATTGAAGATTTAAGAACAGATTTAGCTAAAGTAGATGAAGTTGCTGGAAAGATTAATGAAACTTTCCAAAAACTACAAACTACATATTCTAATCAACAAGAAGGATATGCTAGTGCTAATTCTGAAAGACAAGCTGAAACAATGAATGAATTATCTACCAAAGCTAAAACGATTGCTGAAAATGTTGCTACTATTAAAGATAAAATTGGTAAATATGCAACAACTATTGAAGAAACAGATGAAGCTTAATATTAGACACACTTTTTTGTGTCTTTTCTAAATGAAAAAATAAAAAGGAGAGCTAGTGTGATACTAGCGAACTCTAGAAGGAGGAAAAAATATGGCAACAAACGGAGGAAATTTATCTCCACAAGAGATAATTAACTACTCTCAGGAACATCAAGCAGATTTAGTTTATACTCGTGATTCTATTATGGCTAATGGCTATAATCTAAATGAAGCTAATGGTATGATATCAGATGCCATTTCTAGTGGAACTTTTGAAACATTAGCAGAAACATATAATCCAACATTTGAAGATGCTTATATGACAGGAAGAGGCAGAGAATGGTATGAGCATTATACCTCTGGAAGAACAAATGCAGAAAGTTATGAATCTTATCTTGAAAGACGAGGATTATCGGCTGATGGTTCTACTTTATTATTTAGAAAACCAGAGAATGAAGCTGCAATTGTTGATGGGTCTACTTCTCAATCAGGACAATCAAACCCTAAAACTGAACCTACTACTTCACCTGCTGCTTCTTCGAAAGCTGGTACGGCTAGTGGAGTAAGTAATATCAATATAGAAAATAAAGATGTTTTGTCTTATGAAGAATGGAGTAAATTACAAGATTTAGGTCATGGAACCTTTGAAAATTACGGAAATTATTTAGAGTCACAAGGCATTGATACTGCATCATTAGGAACAGTATATGAAGATGGAACAGGTAAAGGTTTTAGTTCAACGGTTGAAGAATTACTTCCAGATTCTGCTAACACTGGTTTTGATACAGATGTTATTTCAGATGTTATTACAAGGTTAGGTAATGCTGCCGGTGTATTGGAGGCTCCATTACAAAGTGCTAAAACAATTGCCGAACAATATGATGCTTTAAATGAAGATTTAAGAACCAAATTAGCAGGTGAAATTGGAAGTGGAACCGAATTGCAAATTGAAATTGAAAGAACGATTAATTTTATGAATTCTTTCACATTAGATCTTAAAAGTGATCTTGAATCAATTCAAACAAAAATTCAAGAAGCAGAGGGTGCATTGCCAGAAGGAGGAGATCCAAATTTAGCTGGGGCTCTTGGAACAGGTGGTGCCAGTGGTGGATATTCTGGAAGTTCATCAGCTAGTGATGGAAGTTCATCAGCTGGAGATATAGGTGGAATACCAGGTACTGATAATACTCCAAATGTATTTATAGAGTCAGCAGTTGTTGGAACTTTAACATTTTCAACCATTGTACCTTTATTTGAAGAACTTGGTAAACCTTCAACTATTCAATCAAGTTTAACCGGAGAATATGATGTAGTTGGTATTTTCCAACATGAAGGAAAATATTATTATCGAATTTATGATAAAAATCTTAAAAAATTCTATTATGCAGAAATTGATAATAATTCTAATTTTACAACTGATTATGCGGAAGTATTAAAAATGAATGAAGATGCTATGATGTTATCATCTCCTGATATTGGACAAAATGTATTAACTAAAATGACTGATATAAATGAAGTATATTTTGTAAATGGTACTTTACCTGGTCAAGGGGATTCTTCAAATATTACTTTTGCCAATATACTAGATGGTATGGATGGTAAAAATTATTATGTGCCTCTTAGTGATTCCGTTGAAATGGTAACACTTGATGTGTTTAAAGCTGGTATACTTGGTGATACAACTACTCCAGATACTAATGCTAGTACAGGTGTATCTAATAATGTAGGATAGGAGGAATGAAAATATGACGATAGGAGAAGCCAAAGCTAAATATACTGGTATTGCAGATAGTTATAGATGGACTGTAAATAATTTGAATGCTACTGATTATAATAGTTCATTGTTATTTCAGGAAGTAGATACATTTAATCAATTTATTCATACTGATATAATTGATAAACTTGATGAATATGCCGATAATTTACGAGCTATTAAAATTGACGAAAAAAATTATTCAAATACTGTCTCAAAAATTGGACAATTAAAAACTTCAGTGTCTGAGGGAAGAATGGCAATAGATGGATATAATACTTCTATAAGTCAGAAAGCAATAGAAGTGTTTAATGAATATAATGAAAAATTCGGAGCATTTGGTAGATTATATGAAGGAAATAAAAAGAGTGCATCAAAGCTTATAGAATTAGCACAAGAGGCTGAAAATAAAGCTAATGATCCTCCATGTATAACCACCAAAGACAAAAATGGCTATGAATGGAGAGATCTTGATGCTGAAGAAAGATATAGTGAGAATCGTAGAAAAGAAAGAGATACATATTTGAGACAAGCTGATAGCCAACTAGGCTTTATGGAAAAGAATAGAGCTAGTATGCAAGAATTACTAGATAAAGGATTAAAGAAAGTTTAAAAGTATTATGTAAAAGTAATACTTTTTTTGTAAATATTTTTGATTTCTTATTGTCAGAATTCTTTTTTTTTGCTATACTCTATATTAGAAGAATAGAGGGATTTTTATGAAGATACTAATTCTTAAAAAAGAAAGAATAATAACAACAACATTACCAAATACCATTTATGGAGATTTTCAAATTGTTGATGTTGATGATAATGGTAATCAAATTGATTTAATCACAATTAAAGAAAAGAATGGTAAATGGTTACTTACTAATACTATGGATACAGCAATCATCGTTAATAATACACCAGTTGGAAGTATTAATTTAACGGATTATTTTTCATGTGAAATTTTATATCGGAAGAGTGACTATAAATACATTTTATATTGCTTACCAACATTCGATAAAACAACTTTATATAATGTTCAAGATGCCTCTATTACAATAGGTTCTAGCAACTCTGATATTAATTATCGAAATGGTTATTTAGTTAGTTATGGAGTTCGGATTTATTATGAAAATGCTTGGTATATAGAAGTTTTAAATGATACTTATTTAGTTTATTTAAATAATCGAAGTGTTAAAAAAGAAAGACTTTATAATGGTGATGTAATCTTTATTTTAGGACTTAGAATAGTTGTTCTTGGTAATTATATGATTATTAATAATCCTTATAATACAGTAAGTATAAATGGTAATAAATTAAAACCTATTGGACTTGGAACCGTTAGTCCTAAAAGTGAAATTGAAGAAGAATTAGATATTTATGATGAAGAAGACTATTTCTTTAGAACTCCAAGGTTTAAAAGAAATATTGTTGAAGAAAAGTTTCATATTGATTCGCCTCCAGAAAATCAAGATCCAGAATCAACTCCTTTCTTCTTAACTTTAGCATCATCTATGACGATGGCAGCTACAAGTAGTATGAGTTTATATACAGCAGTATCAAGGTTAAATGAAGGTGCAAGCATGAAAGAAGTAATGCCAACCTTGATTATTACAGCTATAACTTTGTTTGCTTCATTCATTGTTCCTTTAATTTCTCGAATTTGGCAAAAAAATCATCAAAAGAAGAAAGAAAAACTAAGACAAGATAAATATACAGAATATGTTCATGAAAGAGAAAAAGACATTAAAGATAAAATGGAAGAACAAAAGTTTGTTTTACTTGAAAATAATCAAACCAATGATAAATGTTTTGAAATGATTATTAATAAACAAACTAGTATGTGGGAAAGAAAACTTAGTCATGATGATTTCTTAACACTTCGAATTGGAATAGGCAATATTGATGCTAAAATTGAAGTCGATTATGAAAAAGAAAGATTTACGTTAGTTGATGATAATTTAAAAAAATTATTATTTAAATTAGGTGGCGATGAGAAAAAATTAGAAAGTGTTCCAGTTACCGTTTCTTTAACTGAAAAAAATGTCATGGCCATTACCGCGGATATTAAACTTGGTTATCAGTTCTTAGAAACAATGGTTTTACAAATGATTGCATTTCATAGTTTTGAAGAATTAAAAATTGTTGTATTAACTAGTGAAGAGAATCAAGGATATTTTGAATATTTAAAATTAACTCCATTTGTTTGGAATAATGAAAGAACGTTTAGATTCTTTGGAACTTGTAAAGATGAAATTAATCAAATATCTTTATATTTAATGGATGAATATATGAATCGAAAGTATAAAGATAAAGAAAGAACTTATGAAGTTGATAATCCTGATTATAAAAATTATTTACCATATTATGTAATTATTACAGATGATTATAAAAATATGCGGAATGTTGAAATATTAAATCGAATTTTACATGAAGAGTTTAACTTTGGTTTTTCATTAATCACGATTGATAGAACTTTAAGAAGATTACCGGATGAAGCAAAAGTATTTATTGATATTAGTGCTGATACAAGTTTAATGTTAGAGCCTGACTTAACAAGTGGAATGAAACAAGAATTTAAAGCTGATTTTAATAACTTAAATATGAATTTATTGACAACAAGAGTTGCAAATGTTCCAATTGAATTTCAAAATGGAAGATTTAGTTTGCCAACTACTTATACGTTCCTTGAAATGTATAATGTAGGTAGGGTTGAACAATTAAATGTTATTAATCGTTGGAGAGAATCTAATCCAATTTCAAGTTTACAAGCACCAGTTGGAATAAGTGAAACAGGGGATTTATTAACCTTGGATGTTCATGAAAAAGTGCATGGACCACATGGATTAATTGCTGGTATGACTGGTTCAGGTAAATCCGAATTTATCATTACTTATATCTTATCAATGGCAGTTAATTATCATCCTGATGAAGTAAACTTTGTTTTAATTGATTATAAAGGTGGAGGTTTAGCCGGTGCTTTTGAAAATAAAGATACGGGAATTAAATTACCACATTTAGCAGGTACCATTACAAACCTTGATCAAACGGAAATAACGAGAGCTTTATCAAGTTTAAATTCAGAGTTAAGGAGAAGACAAAAAATATTTAATGAAGCAAGAGATAAATTAAATGAATCAACAATTGATATCTATAAATATCAGAAATTATATCGAAATGGTCAAGTAGAAGAACCAATGAGTCATTTGATAATTATCAGTGATGAGTTCGCGGAACTAAAAATGCAACAACCAGAATTCATGGATGAATTAATGTCAATTGCCAGAATTGGTCGTAGTTTAGGTGTTCACTTAATTCTTGCAACTCAAAAACCAAGTGGTATCGTCAATGACCAGATTTGGAGTAACTCCCGTTTTAAAGTTTGCTTGAAGGTTCAAGATCGAAGTGATTCAATGGATATGTTAAAACGAGATGATGCAGCAAGTATTACAAACATTGGTAGTTTCTTCTTACAAGTTGGTTTCAATGAATATTTCTATTTTGGACAAAGTGCTTGGTCAGGTGCTCCTTATTATCCTAGTGATTTTCGAATTAAAAAAGTTGATACAGCCATGGATTTCATTAATAACTATGGTGCAGTTTATAAAACGATAGATAATACAAAGAAGAAACAATTAAAGAGTCAAGGAGAAGAGATAACTAATATTGTTAAATATCTTGATGATGTTGCTTATAAAGAAAATATTATGGTTAATCAATTATGGCTTAATCGAATTCCTGATTTTATTAAGTTAGATGCTTTAAAGAATAAATATAGTTATAAAAAAGATTTATATATTAATCCGGTTATTGGAGAGTTTGATGATCCTGTTAATCAACAACAACATCTTCTTACTTTACCAATAAGTGCATCAGGTAATACGATTGTCTATGGTGTTTCTGGAAGTGGTAAAGAATTAGTTCTAACAACCGTCGTTTATTCATGTGCTACAACTTATACCCCTGAAGAAGTAAATTTCTATATTTTAGATTTTTCATCAGAAACCATGACTTCTTTAAGAAATTTACCTCATGTTGGAGATGTTATCTTATCGAATGATAAAGATAAGTTAGAAAACTTATTTAAATTAATTAATACTTTTGTTGAAGAAAGAAAACGTTTATTCTTAAATTATGGTGGTAGTATTAATGAATATAAAAAATCTACTGGCAAACAAATTCCAGCTGTTGTTGTGATGATAAATGGCTTTGATTCATTCTCTGAACTTTATCCTGATTATGTTGAAATGTTATCAAAATATACAAGAGAATGTCCAAGATTTGGTATTTACTTTATGTTAACAGCTAATGGAACAAGTAGTGTTCGTTATAAACTAAGTCAAAACTTCAAGTTAATTTTAGCCCTTGAACTTAATGATAAGAGCGATTACTATTCGGTTGTTGGAAAAACTCAAATTATGCCATCTAAAGCGGTTGGTCGTGGTTTAGTTCGAGTAGGGGAAGGTATTTATGAATTCCAAACTGCTCATCCATCACGTCAAGCTGAAAGTAGTGAATTCTTTAAGAAGTTAGCTTTAGAACTTAATGAAAAATATAAAGCTAGAGCTCTTAAGATACCAGTATTACCTGATAAAGTTAATATGAGTTTAGTAAGTGATAAGATAAATAATTTAGATAATATTCCAATTGGAATTTATAAAGATAATCTTGAAACTTGTCTATATAACTTTAAAAAGGAATTCATGAGTAAGATTACTGCTAGTGATATAGAAAATACAAAATCATTTACGAAAGAATTATTAAGTATCTTTAATAGTATTACAAAGTTTAAAACGTATTTATTTGATTCTAATAATCAAATTACAGATAATTATCTTAATATTACAAAATATACCAATAGATTTGATGAAGTATTAAATAGTATTAATGAAAATGTTGATAAGATATATCAAGAATATGAAGCAAGTGGTTATGATAATGCAATAATTACGAAATATCAACCAATGTTATTTGTAATTTATGATTTTAATAATTTTAAGAGTAAAACAACGGTTGATTTGAATCAAATCATGACTAATTTATTCACGAAAGCAAGTAAATTACCAATCATTAATTTTGTTGTAATTGATAGTGTTGACAACTTTAAGAAGATTGAATATGATACTTGGTATAAACAAGCAACTTCAGCTGATAATGCTATTTGGATTGGTGAAGGTATTGCTAATCAATTTACTATTAAGTTATTAAAGAGTACGGATAGAGCCTTACAAACTCAAATCAAGAATGATTTTGGTTACGCTGTTGTAAATGGACGTCATGCTTTAGTTAAAGTATTAACCTTTGATTCTAATAATTTAGCTGAAGAGAATAAAAAAATTGAAAGTAATATAGAGGAGTTATAATATGAATCATAAAGTTTTAGTAGAAGTATATATACCGGAATTGGATATTAAATATGATTTATTTATCCCGGTCAATAAGAAAATTGGAAATGTTATTATTAATTTAGTCAAAGCTGCTAATGAGTTATCACAAGGAGCATATCCAATTAGTGCTAATCATGGACTTATGAATAGTGATACATGTGAATTCTATAATACGGATTTAAATTTAAAAGAAGCTAAAGTATTAAATGGAATGAAGTTAATTTTAATCTAAACGAGTAAAAATTTACTCGTTTTTAATTTACTTATTTAATTAGACATGTTATACTATTTATGAAAGTTGGTGGATTATGAAGACAGAGATTAAAAATGCAATTGTAGATTTATTAAGTGATAAAAAAGCGAGAGAAGCCATTGATATAATAAAAAGTTTAGGATACAATCGGGAATATGATAGTTTAATCATGGAAACGATAAATGAGATGGTTAATGAGTATGATTTATATATGACTAAACATGGTAGATATATGAATTTTCAAGATTCAGATTTAGCAAATAGTATGTATAAAGGAATATTTCAAAGTACTAAAGGAGAATATGGATTTGTAATTGTTTCCAATTTAGATGAAGATATTTATATAGATAGCAGTAATGTTAATTCAGCTATGGATGGAGATTTAGTTTTAGTTAATGTCATTAAAGGTAAAACCAATACTAGTAGTTGTGAAGGTAAAATTGTTAAAGTATTAAAAAGAGATACAAAGACAAAAGTTGCAGAAGTAGTAAATGAAAATGGGATTTATTTTGGTATTCTAAAAGATGATAAGAAAGAAACTAAAATGTTATTAGAAGGAGAAGGGATTGAAAGGCTAGTTGATGGTGATTTAGTTGCCGTTTCTTTAAATAATGAAATTAAGAAACATACACCAGTTGCTAATTTTAAAAAAAGGCTTGGTCATAAAAATGATCCAGGTATTGATATTGTAGCTGTCCTTGCTGAACATGATTTTGATGTTGAGTTTCCTGATGATGTAATTGAACAATTAAAAACGATTCCAAGTGAAGTGAGTGAATCGGAATTAAAAGGACGGACGGATTTAAGAGATATGGAAATCTTTACAATTGATGGAGATGATACGAAAGATATTGATGATGCTATTAGTTTAAAAGTTCTTCCTAATGATAACTATGAATTAGGTGTTCATATTGCTGATGTTAGTTACTATGTTAAAGAAAATACACCTCTTGATAAAGAAGCAAGAAAGAGAGGTACCAGTGTTTATTTAGCTGATCGAGTAGTTCCAATGCTTCCTCATCAATTATCGAATGGTATTTGTTCTTTGAATCCAAATGTTGATAGATTAAGTGTTTCTTGTGTAATGGAAATAGATAAAAATGGAAAAATTGTTGATTATCAAATATATCCTTCCGTTATAAGGTCTAGAATTCAAATGACTTATAATAAAGTAAATGATATTTTAGAAAGAGATATTGTTGATCCAAAGTACGAAAAATTTGTTCCAACTTTAAAGAAAATGCAAGAACTTGCAAATATTTTAAGAAAAAGAAAAATTAATCAAGGGTATATTGATTTTGATGTAGATGAAGCCAAGATTGTTGTAGATTCTGAAGGTAAAGTCTTAGATATTGTAAAAAGATATCGAGGAGTTGGAGAAAAGTTGATTGAAGACTTTATGATTGCAGCGAACGAATGTGTTGCATCTTATATTGATAATATGGATTTACCAGGAATATATAGGGTTCATGGGGAAGTTAATGTTGATCGACTTCGGAAGTTTATTAATCAGTTAGGACTACTTGGTATTAAGATAAATGAAAACTTAAATGGTAATGTTAATCAAAAAATGATTCAACGGATTTTAAAAGAGTTTTCAGATAATGAAGCATTTCAGATTCTTGCTACTTTAATGTTAAGTTGTATGGATAAAGCTAAATATCAAACAAACAATATTGGTCACTTTGCACTGGCTTTAAGAAATTACACACATTTTACATCTCCAATTAGAAGATATCCAGATACGATGACACATAGGTTGCTTCGAAATTATTTCTTTTTGGAAGATGGGATAACGGATGAGAAAATTAGGCATTTTGAAAGTATTTTAGATGATATCTGTTTAACTGCTAGTGAAAGAGAAAGAGCTAGTATTGATTGTGAAAGAGAAGTTGACAAGATGAAGATGGCTGAATATATGGAGTCGCATATTGGAGAAGTCTATGAGGGAATTGTCTCTGGAATAACTTCCTTTGGAATGTTTGTAATGCTTCCTGATAAATTAATTGAAGGTATGGTTCGATTAGATACTTCCAATTTAAGACTAATTTATGATGCAACAACGGAAACTATAATTGAAAGTAAAACACATCAAGTTTATTCAATAGGTACAAAATTAAAAATAAAAGTTATAAATGCATCTAAAGATTTAAGACAAATTGATTTTGAGATTGAAAAGGGTGATGAATATGAAAACTCGGAAAAAACGAAGACTAAGAAGAAATATTCGTAATTTTCTACTTTTAACATTATTTGTAGTAATTGCTGTTTATGCTGGTTGGTATTTACAAAGAGAAGAAAGCTTAGCTGGACGGGAAATTAAAGTTGAATATAAAACGGTTAATACCAAGAAAGAAAGTAAAGCCAGTCTTGTTATGGTAGGTGATGCTTTAATTCATGGAACGGTTTATGAAACAGCTAAGAAATATGCTAATTACAATGGTTATGATTTTAAACCAATGCTAGAGCGAATTAAAAAGATTACCGAACCTTATGATTTAGCTTACTATAATCAAGAGACTATTTTAGGTGGAACAGAACTTGGTTTATCAACTTATCCTTTATTTAATTCTCCTTATGAAGTTGGAGATGCCTTTATTGATGCTGGTTTTAATATAGTATCACTTGCTACAAATCATACGATTGATCGAGGCGAAAAAGGAGTTTTAAATTCAAGAGCCTATTGGAATACTAAGAAAGACCAAATATTAGCTAGAGGTTCTTATTCCTCATTTGATGAGAGAGATGAAGTAGTAGTTAAAGAAGTTAATGGGATTAAATATGGATTCTTATCATATACAACTTATACTAATGGCTTAATTGTTCCAACTGGTAAAGAATATTTAGTTAACGTTTATGATAAAGATTTAATTAAAAAAGAAATTGAGAACTATCGAGATAAAGTTGATTTATTAATTGTTGCTATGCATTGGGGAACCGAGTATATGACATATCCAACGAATGAGCAAAAAGAGATTGCTAGATATTTAGCATCATTAGGGGTTGACCTTATCATTGGAACACATCCTCATGTAATTGAACCTGTTGAATATATTGATAATACTTTAGTAATTTATTCTTTAGGTAACTTTATCTCTAGTCAAGTTGGAGTTGAACGATTAACCGGTCTTATGTTATCTTTAGATATTAAAAAAGAAGAATATCATGGAAAAACGACGATTTCTTTTGATAATATAGAGGGTACTTTAATATATACAGCTAGATATAATGGATTTATCGTTTACCCTTATCATGAATTAAATAATAATATTTTAAGTGGTTATAAGTCTTACTATGAAACTTATAGTAAAGTTGTAAAAGCTTATTCTGATAAAGTAAGTGTTCGAAGTTTGGAGGGATAAAGATGGAAGTTATCAACCGTGAAGCTAAATACAACTATTTTATCCTTGAAGAAATCGAATGTGGGATTGTGTTAACGGGGACTGAGATTAAAGCGATTAAAACTGGTAAAGTTAATTTAAAAGATAGTTATGCTGTTATAAGACGAAATGAAGTTTATCTTTTAAATACTCATATTTCAGAATATAAAGAAGGAAATATCTTTAATCATGATCCAAGACGAAGTAGAAAGTTACTTTTACATAAGAAAGAAATTCTTAAATTAAATGATAAAATAAATCAAGAAGGTTTAACTTTAGTTCCATTGAAATTATATTTTAAAAAGAATAAAGTTAAAATATTACTTGGTTTATGTAAGGGTAAGAAAACTTATGATAAGAGAGAAACTATAAGAAATCGTGATTTAGAAAGAGAAACCAGAAAATTAAATAAATATAAATATTAAACTATCTTTATGAATGGTTCTTCCGATAGTTTGTTTAAAAGTAACAAAAGATGAGTAAAATTAACTTGTCTTTTTTTTAGCCCTTATGATAA
>CANQJD010000012.1 GCA_947624175.1 uncultured Bacilli bacterium | reverse complement strand
TCTTGTTCTTCTCCATTATAGGTTCTTGCTATACATAACTTATTATTCGGTTTATTTATATGTATATATTCTATCTTAATCGAAAAATTTTCTCTTGGACTTATCTTTCCATCTGTATATACTACATAATAATTATAATCTCCAGTTGATTCTGCTATATAATGTCCTTCCCATAATCCTCCTTTCTTGATTGGAGTTATATTATCTACTTCACTTGTTGTCTCATCAGTTACTACCATCTCATTGGTTTCTTTATCTGATTTAATTATTACTTCTACTTCTTCTCTTACTACTGGAGCACTTTCTAAATCATAATCTTTATTGCTTTCTACCGTATAAGCTTCTATGCTAGTTTCTCCTTTGATGATTTCTTTTTCTACAAAGTCTCCTTCTACTTCGACATCTATATTAAAATAACTATTTTCATATTCACTTGTTGTATAGATATGTTTTCCTTCAAAACTTGTCTCTGTATCACTTACCAAAACATTATCACTTAACCATATTGTTAATTCATATTCTATTTCTACTTTATCTTCTTTACTTATATTTCCATCTATTGTATTTGAATAAATCATATTTCGATTAAAATCTGATAATCTTCCTGGTCCAAAGACATCTTTGGTTTCTCCATTCTTAGTTTCTGTTAAATATACGACTATATCTTCATCATTGAATCTTTGCTTATTTTCAATTTCTTCTCCATATTTTAAATAGATTCCATAATAGATATCTTTTTTAGAATTATTATATCCTTCTACTTTAAATTTATATTTATTTCCATTTACTTTTCCTTCTTCTTTATCCATTGGTTTTAAATTTCCAACTGTTACTTCATTACTAATCGCTTTCATATAAATATCTCCAGCTATTAGTTCTTGATTATCTGCTACTCTTGAATACTTGAATAAACCATATGAAATACTTATAGCTACTATTAATACTAATAATATTCCTATTACTAGACTTTTTATATTCTTATTTTTCTTTTTTACTAATTCTACTTCCATTTGTATCTTTCCTTTCTAGTTTTCTTTATCCATTATAACACAAGCTGCCCCACCTTTCAAATCAATGATAAAAAACACATAAAATCTAGTTTTATTATACTAGTTCTATGTGTCTATATTTGTCATTTTTTATAGAAAGTGATTTAGGTACTATACCCCCCCCATTGTTGACAAAACGTTAACTTTTGTATCAAGAATATTTTTCATATACTTTGTCATTATTGGTCATTCCTCTCTTATTTTTACTTTCTATTTAATTTTACTACATTTAAATTATATTATCAAGAGAAATTTTATAATCATTAAAAAAAACAATCATCTGGTACTGCTACCACGATGATTGTAACACTTAATGTTAAGGCATATATTAAATAATTCATCATCAAAGGAAAATTAGTTATAGTTGCTTTAATAAGAGATATATCATAATTATTTTCAATAACTATTTTAGAAAATAAATAAGCTATGGTTACTAAAATAGCTCCTATATAACCAATTCTACTTATAACTTTAGCAAGATCTGTTAATCTACTTTTTAAAGGACTAGTTGGTTCTTGTTCATGAAGTTCTAAAGCTAAATGACCATATAAAGTGTTCATACCGACACTGGTTACTAACATTCTTCCAACTCCAGAATAAATAGTTGTTCCTCGATATAAATAATTTCGTTCCGTTTTTTTACCATTTAAATAAGGGTATTTTTTGCTTTCTTTGGGTTCCCCATTTAAAAGCGATTCATCAACTGTAACATTACCTTCAATCAAAATACCATCAGCTGGAATTTTATCACCCATTTCTAATATTACGATATCACCTACTACTACTTCATTTATATTAATAACTTCAATTTTATTATTTCTTAAAACTCTTACATTTATTTTGGATGCTTCTTCACCTAATTTTTCAAATGCTCTTTCACTCCCATATTCTGAAATAGTTGAAATAAATGTTGCTAAAAACACAGCTATAAAAATGCCAATTGTCTCATAGAAGTCAAAATCTTGAAATAAAAAAACAATTTTAATTGCTAAAGCAATTAATAATATTTTTATAATAGGGTCACCTAATGATTCTATTAATAAAGATAAAAATTTATTTTTTTTATGTACTTCAATTACATTTTCACCATGTTCTTTGCGACTTTTTATTACTTCTTCCAAACTTAATCCTTTTCGATTCATCCAAACCTCCTATTAATTTTATGTTTTAATCTAATAATTAATGTAAAAAAAAAGAACTTCAATACTGAAGTCTAATTTAATATAAGCTTATATGGATTTGCACTTGTTCCATCACCTGATGTGATTTTAACATCAGATATTAGATTAATAGTTGGACGGATGCTACCGTAGTCAACGGAGACACTAGCAGTACCTATAGTACCAGACGGATGCCAAAAAGACACCCGAGTCGGACCATTAGAGGTCGGAGACAACATCCATTCATAACTACTATGATTTTCTGAATTTAACCAACTTGATGATTTTATACTACTAAAATTACTTAATTGCATTTCCCAATTACTACTTTTGGTACTAAAACCATAATCTGATTGGTACAATAATGCTACTTTTCCTTTCCATGTTGCTTGATTTCCTGCAAATACCTTACAACCATTTTCAATTTCACTCTTTCCAGTATTTCCCACACAACTTTCTACATCTCTTTCATTGACATAGGCTGTTTTTGGATTATCTATTATTCCAGTAGAACCTACTGAATCATATGTTATAGTTCCCAAATAATATTTTGTCTCTTCTATCATACTTAATGCATTTCCTTTTAATGTACTTAAATATCCTTTATTTGTTTCTACTTCGTTTTCATCTTCTTTTGTATTTAACCAATATTGTAGTCCGGAGGTTGCCCAATCATTATTATTTGTTCCACTTACTTTGTTATTCCAATAGGCACTAATATCATTGCTAGTATATCTTATATTATAAGTTGTTCCACTTATTGTATAGGTTTCTGGAAATATTCCACTTAATGTCTCATTTTTTACTATTTTAACATGTTCTGTATTTTCTTCATCTTTAAATACTCCAATTATTCTCCACATTTCTTCATTAAAAGTTACATAGTTATTTACAGTTGGTCCTGAGTATCTATATTCTCTTATTTCTTCTGAATTTGTTTCATGATATAAATCTCCATTAGTATTAACTGCTACTAACCCGCCTTCAAAATTTTCACTACTTCCAGAATAATTACTTACTAATTTACTCTTTACAACATCTACTAATGTATCATCATTTTGATATAATTCAACATTTATTTTTCCATTATAACTTTTCTTTAAAGCTGCTTCGCCTGCTTTCTCATCTATCCATAACTTTACTTTTAATACCTTCGTATCTTTTAAACTATATCCTGTATAAATTATATTATTGGTTTCACTTAATAATTTAGAGGCTAAATAAGTTTTCTCTTCATCATCTGAGACACTATATCTAATATAATTAGCATCAAGTGTTGTTCCTGTATCTCCATCTAATTTTACTTCATATTTTCCAATTTCTAAACTACCTGTATTTGTTAAGGTTAAAGTTATATCACTATTTTTAAAACCATCATCATAACTTTTTGGTACTTCTCCATCTAAACTTAATGTTCCAGCAGTTGCTACTTCTAAATTAAAATTACCTGTTTTAAAAGTTACTACTTCTTCGGTTTCATCTGAACTAGATAATAAGGCAAAACTTCCTCCTACAAATAAACTTATTACTAAAAGACTTACAATTATTAAAGTTTTCTTTTGATATTTTATATCTTTTCTTATTAATTTAGGTTCCATATCCCACCTACTTTCTTTTTTATCAAATCATTTAATTTAATATAAGTTTATACGGATTTTCTTGTGTTCCAGTCCCTCCTGTTATTTTAACATCGTTTTTTAAATATAACGTAGGTCTAATAGCCCAAGCTGACAAAGAGACGTAATTACAGTTCAAATAGCCAGTCGGATTCCAAACGGAAGTATATCCATAACCATAAATCGAAGGTGACAATAGCCATTCGTAAATGTCGTTATGATTCAAGGTTTGTTGCAACCAGTTTCTATCACTAGCATTTCCGTCAAACGTTCCACGTCCTAATATAATATTCCAATGTGAACTATCAGCACTATAGCCATAGTCACTCGGATATAATAAGGCTATCTTTCCTTCCCAAGTTGCTTGATTATTTGCCCATACTCGGCATGTTGCATTATCCTGAACTTTTAACGTGCTATTATTTTCAGTTGGACCTTTTTTGTCATCACATCCTGTTACTGCTCTCTCGTTTTTATAGGCTTCATTTGCTGTGTCTTTTATTCCATATATAGCAGTACTCCCGCCATTCATATTTTGATTGTAATATGTTAGAGTTCCTAAATAATATTTTGTTTTTTCTATCATATCTTTAGCATCTTTACTTAAGTAACTCATGTAGCCTGCCTCAGGACTTTTACTTTGTTCATCATCTCCTGCATTCAACCAATACTGAATGCCTGCAGTTGCCCAGTCATTATTGGAATCACTTGCTTTAGAATTCCAATAAGCATAATCTCCATTTGTTTCAGTTGATTTTATATTATAAACTACATTGTTTACTTCAAATATTGTTGGAAAATCTGCTGGTTTTATTACCTCATTTCTGACTATCTTAATATGTTCTTCTCCATTTTCATCTTTAAAAACTCCAACTATTCTCCAAACTTCATCATTAAAAGTTACATAATTATTAACAGTTAGCCCTGAATATCTATATTCTCTTATTGTTTCAGACTTTGTTTCATGATATAAATTACCATCATTATTAACTGCTACAACTCCGCCTTCAAAACTTTCATTACTTCCAGAATAATTACTTACTAATTTACTCTTTACAACATCTACTAATGTATCATCATTTTGATATAATTCAACATTTATTTTTCCATTATAACTTTTCTTTAAGGCAGCCTCTCCTGCATCTTCATCTATCCATAACTTAACTTTTAATACCTTCGTATCTTTTAAACTATATCCTGTATAAATTATATTATTTGTTTCACTTAATAATTTAGATGCAAGATATGTTTTTCCTTCATCATCTGAGACACTATACCTAATATAATTAGCATCAAGTGTAGTTCCAGTATCTCCTTCTAACTTAACATCATATTTTCCAATTTCTAAACTTCCTGTATTTGTTAACGTTAAAGTTATATCATTATTCTTAAATCCATCATCATAACTTTTTGGCACTTCACCATCTAAACTTAAAGTACCAGTTGTTGCTACTTCTAAATTAAAATTACCTGTTTTAAAAGTTACTACTTCTTCGGTTTCATCTGAACTAGATAGCAAAGCAAAACTTCCACCTATGAATAAGGAAATTACTAAAAGACTTACAATCATTAAAGTTTTCTTTTGATATTTTATATCTTTTCTTACTAATTTAGGTTCCATATTAACCTCTTTTCATTATATATTCTTACACTTATACATATATAATAACACATTTTCAATTTTTTACATATTATTATTTTTAATTTGTTTACATATTTATGTAAAAAAGAACTAAAATAGTTCTCCTTGAATCATACTTTTTAGAAGTTTTAAGAAGATATTAAAGAAATTATCTTTTTTAATATCATTATTAATCGTGATTGAAACCTCATCTATTTTATTCCCATTTGTATCTCTTACTATTAATTTTCCAATCGTATCTCCTTTACTAATTGGAAGTTTTAAAGTATTAAGTTCAACACTTGTTTTATATTCTTTGTCTTTATCCGCTTTTTTCTTTAAAATCGTAACATCACTTCCTGCTACAATCTCTATTTCTTTAAGATTAGCTTTATCAATATTAATAGTTCCTAAGACTTCTCCTTTTTGTTTAATTGTTGTTACTTCATATAAATTAAAACCATAATCCAATAGTTCAGCTGTTTCTTGATTTCTGACTTTTCCTTCTTTTTCTCCTAAAACAATTGCAATCAACCTCATATTATTTCTTTTAGCCGTAACCGCCATACAATAACCAGCATTATCAGTCATCCCGGTTTTTAACCCATCTGCTCCTTTATAACTTGCAATTAATTTATTCGTGTTAACTAGCCAAAATTCCCGACTAGTTCCTTTTCTTAAATAATCTTCATAGATACTTGTATATTTTAATATATCTTCATGTTTTAAAAGTTCTTTTGCAATTAAGGCCATATCATAAGCACTTGAATAATGATTATCTTCATCAAGTCCCGTTGGATTTACAAAATTGGTATTTTTAAGACCTAATTCTTTGGCTTTAGAATTCATCATCGAAACAAAATTCTTTTCCGTTCCCCCAATCCTTTCAGCCATACAAACAATACCATCATTAGCACTAGCCATCATTATCCCTTTAATTAAATCTAAAACTGTTATTTCTTCTCCTTCTTCAAGCCAAATTTGAGAACCTCCCATACCCGCTGCATTTTTACTAGCCTTAACTTTTTCATCTAATCTTAAAGAACCATCTTCTAAAGCCTCCATAACTAAAATCATTCCCATCATTTTAGTCATTGAAGCAACACTTAATCTTTCATTAGCATTTTTTTCATATAAAATCGTACCACTTTCATAATCCATTAAAATACCTGCTTTAGCATTTCCAAGTAAATCATTAGCTGCATAAGTTTTTATTGGTAATAAACTAAAAGTTATTAGTAAAAGAAAAATTATTTTTAAAAACTTTTTCATAGCCACCTCTCTAAATTTTATGATAAAAAAAAAGAACTATTACGTTCTATTTTATAAATATACCTAAATATATCAAGAAAATTAAGAAAATTGCTGATAAGATGTAACCATTTATTTGATCTCTCTTTCTTTCTTTATATTTAAGTCCTAAAGCCATACTGATTAAAATACCACCGATTAATCCTCCAATATGAGCAAAGTAATCTATACCTGGAACCAAGAAACCTAATATAAGGTTTAAAACAATAACTGGTAAAATATTATTTTTCCAAGTACTTCCTAAATAAACTCTGTAGTAATAACCAAAATAAAGTAAACTACCCATAAGTCCAAAGATAGCACCACTGGCTCCAACTGATGCATATTCTGATAAAGAAATACTTAATAAACTACCACATAAACCAGAGAAGATATAAATAATAAGCATCTTTCCTTTACCATAAAAACTTTCAATTTGCTTACCAATTATATATAAAGCATAACAGTTAGTAAGTAAATGAATAATCCCTCCATGAAGAAGTGTACCAGTTATTAATCTATAATATTCATGATATCCCCTTATATAAGGTCCATAGACTGCAAACATATTAATTAAATTATTACTTTGATTAAACAATAAACCATAAGCATGAATAGCAACTAATATTCCAATTATAACATAAGTTACAATAATTCTTTTAGGCTCAAAAATATCTCCTGTTTTAATCGCTTCTTCTCTATTCTTTTGATTAATTTCATTAGTTATTTTTAAGAATAGTCCGAAACCTTCTTCACTATAAGCAAAATTATTTTTTAAATCCGAAAAATTAGCTTTAATAAATTTATTATTTAAAACATCTTTTTCTTCTTTAGCATTAATAAACTTTAATACTTTATCATTTACTTTATCTAATTCTTCAAAATTAACATTATCACCTAAATCTGTAAATATATTTAAAACTTGCATTTTTAAAGAAAAAGTTTTTTTCTTTATTTTATTAACTAATCTCCTTGTTTTAAATAAATCAAATTGCATTTGTTCATCATTATGGATATAATTATTAACAATTCTTACTATTTTAACATCTTCTTCTAAGTTCTCAAGCCAAATTTCATTTTTAGCTCCTTGAACTATCATCGGTGTATAATTTTTAACTGTAATAAAGTAATGTAATAATTTCATTGTAATTAAATCTCGATTATTTATTGCTTCTACATTCATCTCAATCACCTTTAATAAAGATTATATACTATTTTTTAAAATAAATAAAGATAAAAAGAAAAAAACTAGTAAAAACTAGTTAAAAACTTTCGACATTTAAGTTAATATACTTATGGTCATGTAAACTACTACTAGCTTTTAAGATAGTTCTTACAGCATTTATATTTCGGCCACTCTTACCAATTACTCTTGGTAAATCATCTGCTTCAACTAAAACTTCAATCTCAACTCGTTTAGAGTCTTCACTAGGAAATTCTTTAACGGTTACTGCTTCTTCGTTTTTAGCTAAAGCTTTAATAAGTCTTTCTGTTAATTTAACATAATCCATATTATTCACCTTTTGTTTCATGGAATTTCTTCATAATTCCAGCATCACTTAATAAGTTACGAACTGTATCACTTGGAATTGCTCCATTTTTTAACCATTTAAGTGCAACTTCTTCACTTATTTTAACAGTTGCAGGATTAGTTAAAGGATTATAAGTTCCAACTAATTCAATATATTCTCCATCTCTTTTTGTATGTGAATCAATAGCAACAATTCTATATACTGGTTTCTTTTTACTTCCCATTCTTTTAAGTCTTAATTTAACTGCCATTTATAACACTTCCTTTCTTGGTTATAATTATACATTAAAATTATATGCTTGTCAACATATTTTTGTTGACATTATTCTTGCCATGGAAAATCACGAGTGATTGTAAGAACTGGTCTTGTAATTGTAGAGGGACTTAAATACGTTTCACCTTTGGTTGCAAAGTTAGCATCTCCTTCTCCTGAATAAAATATCCCGGCCCCTGAATAGTCAGGTGTATTCCCTCCTCTTATAAAGAAACTTCTCGATACATGATGAACATCATTAAACCATGCATTATTTGAACCATCTGCTATTTTCTTTTTCACTTCTTTGATAGCATCTCCAAATTTAGAACGAGAAATACTATCTTGAGTATCCCTTTTAGTATTATAAGAATATTTATCATAATATTTATCTAAAGGTTTATTACTTTCTGTCCATTTTCTTGCATAATCAACATTAAAATTTCCATTTTTATTTACTGCATTTCCCATTACAATTTGATGTCCTCCACCTGACATATCATATATTCCATATACTGTTCCAGTAGTTGAGGCTCCAGCTCCAAGATATCCTTGACCATCACTTCCTATTGTTAAATCATTATATGGAACCCCATTTGTAGATGGTCCTGTAATTGGTTCTTTTCCTGAATATCCTGTTTTAAAGGTTGTTATATCATTTTCTACTTGACTATAATTATTTATATATACTTCTTTATTAGCATCTTTATATAAGCCATTTCCATATTTTCCATATTTTGACATTGTTAAATAGGCTACAGCTCCCCATTCCATATTCTTTTCCATGTGAATATCATAATTATTTGAATCATTAGTTATTTCTCCTGTTAAACTGGCAGAAGTAGCATTTTCACTTTGCTTAAACCCATGTATATTATTAGTTAATTCCATTCTTCTTATATTAACAAACATATTTGATATATCTTGATATCTCAAACTAGTTACACTTGGTTTTACTAATATATTCATATTAGTATTATTACAACTTGTACTTTGATTAGTTAAGCAAGCATTATCATCTGTTGACATTGCAAACTTAGCAAACCAAAATCCTACTAATTCATCTTCACCAAATTTAAAAGCTGGATGTGTATAAGTACTTATTCCATTTTTTATTTCTTTATTTGTTTCATCGGTACATACTTCACTTGAAGTTGAATTATCATCTGTTAATATTTTATCTTGACAATTTACTGTTCCAGTTGTTTCTATTCCATGTTCAAATTCTACATCTATTAGTTGCTCATCAGCTGTTCCATTATTTCCATTAAAGATTGTATATTTATATCTTGGTATCCAAACCCACATAGAAGATATATCATCCATCTTAACTTCGGTACCTGCACTTGCTTCTAGGTATTTTTGTCTTGCATCAAGTTCATTAAACTCTGTCTTTTCTACTAATAAATTATCTTTTGGATAATCGGTTATTTCACCCGAAAAATATTTTGATACTTCTTCTTCTGTCAATGCATCTGTATAAACATATACTGATTTTATTGTTGCATTTAAATATCTATTAGTACCAGAACTAGCTCCTAATCTTAAAGGTTCTTTTGATACATTTATATTTTCACTACACTCCATTTCAATTTTTTTTATTAAACTATTATCTTTAAAAATATATAATCTAATATAAGATGCATCATAACTTACTACTATTGTATACCAAGTATTTAAATCAATTGATATACCACTAGCAATTTGTTGATAACTATCTTCTGTAAAAAATCCAAATTGAATATAATTACCTTTAGTAGCTTGAAAATAAAAGCCGCCACTATTTACTGAAGTACATCCCACTATATAGCCTGCTTCTGTACTAGGTGTACTATTTAGTTTAATTCTTGCTACAATGCTTATTTTATTTTTAAAGTTATAATTTGCATATCCTAAACTATAAGAGTCATCAACACCATCAAAGGTTATATTTCCTTCTTCATCTAATGTTCCATTTGTTTCTTTTACAGTAACAGCATTAGCCCACATGAAATCATTATAATCATACCATTTATTATTTGTATCTCTATTTGTTATATCGGCTACTTTCCATACTCCTTCTGTATCACTTGTTTTACTATAATATACTGGTATCATGTTAGGAAGCATTTCAGGTGGGTTGGCTCCACTTTTATCCAAAGTATCTGCTTGTAATCCTTCTAGACTTAATACTTTACTATATGTTAATCCATTTGGATTTGCATCATGATTTATCCATATTACTAGTTCAAAACTTATTTCTTCACTTGGAGCTATTATTCCTTCATCAAATACTCCATCTGCACTAAGACTTTTAACTTCTCCCGTTTCTACTCCCGTACTTCTAGTTCTTTTTACTCTATATCTTATATCTAAGTTACTCATAGTACTTTGAATAGTACTATCTATTAAACTTAATTTATATTTGGCTGTAACATCTCCTTGATTTTCAATCTTAAAAGTATTTGGAGTATTTTTTAATCCCTCTTCATCACTCTTTGGTACTTCATTATTTAAAGTAATAGCTTTCATATCTTCTTTTATTACTAATCCAAAATTAGCTATACTTATATTTTGATTTCCACTTTTCTTTTCTACTCTTAAATAAGCATAACTACTTCCTAATAATATTGCTAAACTTAATACGATTGCTAATCCTATCATCAATACTTTTTTATTTCTCATGTGCCACCTCTATTATTACTATTATTTTACTATAATTTAGATTTTATTTCAATAACTTATTTTAATTTTAGAAATATAAATTAAAAAGATTTACTTAAGGCTATCTAAGCACTTAGTAAATCTTTCTTTGATTTTATCTTTTCCTAATAGATTCATGATTAAAAATAAATCCGGGGTATTCGTTTTACTAGTTAAACTAACTCTAATAACTCCCGTTACATCAGCAACATTGCCTTTGTAAGCATCTGGATTTTTCTTATATTCTTTGATATTTGATGCATATCCTAATTTATCACACATTTCTTTAATTTTATTAAACCATATATCTTTATCACTTAAATCCATATATTCATCATAATAGGTATTTAAAATATTAGCTATTTCATCTTTGTCTGTTATTTTATTAAATTCATAATTAGGATTTTCAAATAACTCATCAAACATATAGAAAACAAAGTTTTTAATACTTGAATAACTTGTATAATCTTTTCTTGGTTTTTCAACTTCTCTTTCCATATTGAATACTTGAATAGCATAATCTTTATGTTTTACTAAAATATCATGGAATTCTTTATCAAATTCATTGGTCCAAACAAGTAAGTTATCATAGATTTCAGAAGCTTTCATTTTTCCAAAATAGTTTTTTGAAATATTAAATAGTTTAGCCGTATCAAATAGAGTACCACTTGCACTTATCTTTTTGAAATCATATTTAAAGTCATTGATATCACCATTAGGATTATTATCTAACCACTCTTCAAAGTTTGAGTTAGCAATCGTCATTAAATAAAGTTTAACAGCTTCTTTAGGAATACCTTCCTTGTGATAATATTCAACACTTGCTTCGGGGTCTTTTCTTTTTGATAATTTTCGTCTAACTCCATTTTCATCAATTTTCATGACTAATCCAAGATGAGCATACTTTGGTTTTTCAAAGCCAAAAATTTCAAATAATTGGTCATGAATTGGAAATGATGCAATCCATTCCTCACCTCGCATGATGTGAGTTGTTCGCATTAAATGATCATCTACTAAATGAGCAAAGTGATAAGTTGGTAATTTATCAGTTGATTTAATTAAAACAACATCTAAATCATTTTCTGGGAATTCAATATCACCTCTTGCTAAATCATTTAAAACAATCTTTTTATTAAAGTCGCCAGGTGATTTAAGTCTTACAACAAATTCTTCGCCATTTTTAATTCTTGCAATTGCTTCATCAATATCCATACTCCGACATTTAGCAAATGAACCATAGTAACCGATTCTTTCTTTATTTAATTCTTGAATTTCTCTCGTTTCATCAAGTTCATGAGAAGTACAAAAACAAGGATAAGCAAGGTCTCTTAAGACTAAATCTTTTGCAAAAGCATGATAAATTTCCATTCTTTCACTTTGAATATAAGGTCCATAGTTTCCAATGCTATTTTCTTCATCAATCATTCCTTCATCTGGGATAATATCAAAGTTTTTTAAATCATTAAGAATTCCGGTTATACCATTTTCAACACTTCGCTTTTGGTCTGTATCTTCAATTCGAAGATAAAAAACACCATCCGTTTCTTTAGCTACTTTATAAGCTTGAAAGGCTCCCAGTAAACTTCCCATATGCACGAACCCGGTAGGACTAGGTGCAAATCTAGTTACAATGGCTCCTTCCTTTAAATTTCTTTTAGGATACATTGCTTCATAATCAGCAACTGTCTTAGTAACATTTGGAAACATTACATCAGCAAGTTCTTTTAATTTATCGTTCATAGTTCATCTCCTTAAAACTTTTTATATTTTATCTAAAAGATACTTATTTGTCAACACTTTCATTATCTTTAATAAACTCAAGTATTTTATTACGAGCCGTTGGAGTTACTACTTTATCTAACCATTCTTCTTTTGGAATATAAGCTTCACTATCGGTGATAATTCGAACTCTATCTTGATTTTCTAATACATAGTCAAGCGGCACGGCTTCATCATTAACAATTGCAGCTACCATCGTATTTCCAATATCCGTATGAATTTTATAAGCAAAATCGATAACGGTTGCACCATCTGGTAACTCAATAACTTCACCACTTGTTGTATAAACATAGATATTACTTGAAAATAATTCTTTTTTAATACTTGAAATAAATTCTATGTTATCAAGAATCGTACTATCAAGTTCTTTAATTGATTTAAAGAATTGAAAATTCTCTTCTAAATCTTTTTGCATTAAATTACGGGCACTATTTTTATATTTAAACCAATAAGAAGTAAGTCCAAAGATAGCCACTCTTTCCATATCATAGGTCCTAATTTGAAACTGTAATAAATGATTATCTTTTCCAAAAACGGTTGTATGAATTGATTTATACATATTAGTTTTAGGTTTGGCTATATAATCTTTAAACCGACTATTAATAGGTGTAAAATGTTCATGAATTAACATTAAAGCAAGATAACAATCTTTAACATTTTTAGTTAGTACTTTAATACACATTAAATCATGAATCATCTCAAAATTAACCTTGGTAAGTAATTTTTTATAAATACTATAACTATCTTTATATCTTATTTCAAATTTAGCTTTAACTCCATTTTTCTTGAAGATGGCTTCAACTTCTTTTTTAGTCTCTTCTAAAATATCTTTGGTTTCTTTCTTTAAATCATCTCGTTTTTTCTCAATATCTCCATATAAACTTGGTTTTAAATATCTAAAAGCTATATTTTCAAGTTCATCTTTTATTCTCGAAGCTCCAATATAATAAGCAAGAGGTACATAAATTTCTAAAGTTTCTAAAGCTTTTGATTGTTGTTTCTTTTCACTTTTATATTCAAGTGTTCTCATATTATGAAGTCTATCTGATAGTTTTATAATAATAATTCTAGGATCATTTGCCAAACTTACAATTAATCTTCGGAGATTTATAGCCGATAACTCTTTTTTATTATTAAAATCAATCTTCGTCATCTTGGTAACTCCATCAACTAAAGTTCGAACATTCTTATTAAATCTTTTTTCGATATCATCTAAAGTTGATTCCGTATCTTCAACAACATCATGAAGCATTCCGGCACATAAAGTATCAATATCTGCATGCATTGATGCTAAAAAGTAAGTTACATTAATAGGATGGATTATATATGGTTCCCCACTAGCTCTTAATTGACCATCATGGTGTTTTTTAGCATAATCATAAGCTTTTCTTAACTTTGGAATATCAAAAGGAGCATAAGAAATTACTAATTTTTCTAAATCATTATAAGAAATTGTATTCATACATACCACCTACCCTAATATTATATAGAAAAAAAGACTTAAAATCAACGATTTTAAATCATATTTCTCTAAATTTAAAGTTTTTTAGAATTATTATCTTGAAATTCTCTCTCAATTCTTTTATCTAAATTCTCAAGAACCATTTGATAAGTATATTCTTTATCTTTAAAGATATCAGCAGCTGGTCCATATTTACTAGATTTTTCTTCATAAGACCAAGTTGGATTCCTATGTAATTTAAAATTAGAATCAGGATAAAAGTAAAAATTATCATGTTCTTGATAACCATGTTCAAAGGCAAGCATTATTCCATCATGGTAATAAATAAATTCTTGACATGGAAATTTTAAAGGAACCTTTTTACCATCACTTACTAAATTTACTTCCCTATCTCCTACATACTCAGCTTGTCTTAGAAAACTTTTTAAAGAAATAAAATTATATTTAAGTCTTTCTATAGGCATTTCAAAATAATCATGTTTCATTAAACTATAAAATCTTGCTTCTTTATCCATTCTGGTAACTGATACGATATCTCCATTATACTTATGAATATATATAATACTTTCGCATTCTTTTATAACATTTTTTATAGTTTCTAAATCATTAAAATCTATTTTATCTATTAAAGGTAAGATTTCATAAAGTTTATTTTCTTCTAAAACTTTAATTTTAAAACATAATTCTCTAAATAACTCAATCGCATCAATTCCTAAATTATTACTTTCTTTTAATTTATTTTCTAATAGTTTTTTTATATTTTTTTTCAACTCTTTTACATATTTTTGATTCTTATTAAAGATTGTACCATATTCTTTTAAGAATTCTTCATGAATACTTTCTAATTCTTTAGCACTTTGACATTTATTTATTAATTCTTGATATTTACCTAATAAATCATGATACGTATGATTATTTGGAATATTAAGTAATAATTTTAATTCATTTTGAAGTTCATATTTTCTTTTTTCTAATAAAATATCGGCTTTTTCTCTTTCTAAATTAGAAGTTTCTCTTTCGTACTTTTCTTCTAACTTTAACATATTTTTTAAATTATTAATTCTTTCTAAATCTTTTTTATATCGTTTAACTATTTCTCTTGTATCTTTTATTTTAGCAGTTAAAAAATCAGATTCTAACTTCTTATCAAAGTTTTCTTTTTCCTTCTTTAAATAATCTTTACTAGGTTTCTTTTTCTTTTTATTAAGTCCTAAAACTACTTGTAAATCTACATAATAATTATTTTCTAATGTTTCTAGTTCTTCTATATTTTTTACATATTGTAATTTAATTAAATACTTTTCCGATAAATCATTAAATTTACCACCTGGTCTAGTATAAAAAACTAATCTTCTTTCAAAATCAAAAACTTCTTCTTGAAATAACTCTTCCTTAGTTAAAATATTTTTTAATAATATTTTATAGTAAGTATCAGATTCTTTTAATTCTGGATATGAATTCTCTGTAATATTAACATTATCTTTAATATACTTATTTCTCTTCTCTTTTAAATCTTTTATTATATAATTACTCTCTAATTTATAAAATTCTAAAGCTTCTTTTAATTCATTATTCATATCTCCACCTACTATCTATATAAAGTATATCATTAAGTTTTAAAGAAGTCAATTTTACATTTTAAAAAAATTATGCTAATATATTAACAAGGAAGTGTTGGTGTGTGAAAAAAAAGAAAGATAAATTTATGAAGAAAATTAAAAACTTCAAACTAAATTTAAAGTTTAAAAATAAATTTTATTATGATTTTACTTTTCTAACTTTAATAATTTTTATCATTGAAATGATTTTTAAAATGGTTAGTAATCAAAATATCTTTGATGTTTCTAGTATGCGAATTTTAATGGGATTAATTTGTATTAATTTAGTTATTAGTTACATTGAATCATTTCTTAAAGATAAATATACAAAGGTTATAAATTTAATTATTATTATTGTTTTAACTATTTATAGTTTATTACAAGTTGGATTTAATAATTTTTTAGGAGTTTATATATCTTTTAATGTTTCAAGTCAAGCTGGAGCTGTTGCTAGTTATATATTTGAATTTATTAAAAGTTTTTATTGGTATTATTATTTCTTATTATTTCCTTTAATTTTAGTTATTGTTTATTATATCTTAAGAAAAAAAGAAATTATTAATCTTAAGTTTGAAGATAATTTATATAAATCTAAAAATTTATTTACTTCTCTAATACTTATCTTAATTTTTACGTTTCTATATGATGTTAGTATCTCAGTTGAGGCTTTTCAAAATAAACTTCAAACTATTACAAATAAAGAATTATTTAATAATCCTAGTAATCCTAGTATTGCTATTAAGCAATTTGGAACTACAATGTATATGCTTTTAGATATTAAAAATGTTATATTAGGAGTTGAACCTGAAACAATTGAAGTGACAACCCATTATAATCAAGATCCTAGTTTAAAGATAGATGATTCAAAATGGCTATCTTTAATTGAAACGGAAGAAAATGGAGTTTTAAATAATTTAAATGATTATTTTATTAATAATAAGTATACTGGTGAAAATAGTTATACGGGTTTATTTGAAGATAAGAATTTAATTGTTATTATGATGGAATCAACCAATGATATTTTTATCAATGAAGAGTTGTATCCAAATTTTTATAAGTTATTAAGTACGGGTTATTATTTTGAAAATAATTATTCACCAAGAAATTCTTGTGCAACCGGTAATAATGAATTAAGTGGAATGATTGGTTTATATTCTATTTATAATAAGTGTACAGCTAATGCTTATAAAGATAATCTTTATCCTGAAAGTATCTTTAATTTATTTAATAATAAAGGTTATAAAACAATGTCTATGCATGATTATACGGAAAGGTATTATGCAAGACGGGAAATTCACACGAATATGGGAAGTATGCATTATTTTGATGTTGATGATTTAGGTTTGACTTATAATACATGGACTGAAGAATGGGCCAGTGATGAAGATTTCATGAAGCAAGTAGTTAAAATTCTAAATAATTATGGTCCTAATGATAAATTCATGACTTGGTTAACAACCGTAACTCCACATCAACCTTATGGTAAAAGTGAATTTGGAGATAAATATTTAGAATTGTTTGATGATCCTAAATATGATAACTATAATATTAAATTAAAAAGATATATGTCTAAATTAAAAATTGAAGATGATGGCTTAGGTGTCTTACTTAAAGGATTAGAAAAACAAGGTAAACTTGATGATACGGTTATTGTTTTATATGGAGACCATTATCCTTACGGACTTTCTAACAATATTTTAAAAGAAGCTTTGCCTTATGTAGGAAGTGAAAAGTATGAAAATGAACGAGTTCCATTTGTTATTTGGTCAAATGATTTAGAACCTAGAACTTTTGAACAATACACATCTTATGTTAATGTTGTACCAACTATTGCTAATTTATTTAATCTAAACTATGATTCAAGATATTATACTGGAAGTGATTTATTTTCTAATGATTATGAAGGATTAGTAATATTTGCAGATGGTTCTTGGAAAAATAAATATGCTTTCTATGATGCTAGTAATAGTAATATAACTTATTATACTTATAAGGAATATACCGTTGATGATTTAATTAAAATTAATAAAATTGTTGAAGATAAAATTAAATATAGTAATTTAGCTATTCAACATGATTACTTTAATTATTTATATAAGGCTTTAAAAAACTGATTCAAAATTTGAATCAGTTTTCATTATAAGAAATCATCGATAGTTAAAAGTTTTTCATCTATTTCTTTTAAGTTTGGTCTTGGCTTTTCTTTGGTATCTGGAACAATTAATTCTATTTCTTCCTCTTCTTCTTTCTTTTGAAGTTCAACATCAACATTTACATCAGTTAAATCATTCTTAGTAATCGTTGAACCTGTTGAATATCTATCTAGAATTGGAAGTTCAGTTAATTTAATAACTTCAAGACCATTATCACTTCTTAAAACTAAATGTTTATTGTTAGGTTCTGTGAAGGTTTTCAAGACTCTATAAGGATTACTTTTAACTTCTTTTAATATCATCAATCCTCGTCTAGCCCGAGATGTCTTTTCAAACTCACTTATTTTCATTCGCTTACCTGTTTTCTTATTCGTGATTAGACTTATATAATCAACTGTATTAAAGTTATTAACTGCTGCAACTGTATCATCTTTTAAGTTAATTGATTTAACTCCACTAGTTCGAAGTCCAACAACTGGTATTTCACTTATATCATACCAAAGTCCATAACCATTTGAGGTTGCAACAAAGATATTATTATATTTTGAAATAAAGGCCGTTATTAATTTATCATCATCTTTTAGTTTCATACAATTAACAGCTTTATTATAACGAAGGAGTTTGAATTCACTTAACTTCGTTCTTTTAATCATACCATTCATACTTGCTAAAGTAATATCTAAATCCGTATCAAAATTTGTAACCCAAAGGGAACTAATAACTTCTTCACCACTTGCAAGAGGAATAAGATTACTTACGTGTTTTCCTAAATCTTTCCATTTCATATCAGGAATTGTATAAACTGGAATATATAAGAAATTACCAAGATTTGTAAATAATAAAATAGTGTCTAGTGTATTGGCTTCATACATTCCAATTGGATAATCATTATCTTTTAAGACAGGTTCAGCATCTGTTTGAGAGAAAGATCTCAAACTACATCTTTTGATATAGCCTTCCCTAGTTACTAAAACAATAACATCTTCTTTTGGAATCATGGCTTTTTCATCAATTGAAATATCTAAAACTTCATCTTCAATCATGGTTTTTCTTTCCGTTCCATATTCTTTTTTAATATTTCTTAATTCTTGTTTCATAACATCTTTTAATTTTTCTTTAGAAGCTAGAATACTTTCTAAGCCTTCAATTATCTTCTTTAAATTATTATATTCATTGATAAAATCCTCGATATCCGAATTTGTTAAGCGATAAAGTTGTAAGGTTACAATATAATCAGCTTGAATCTCCGTGAAGTCATATTCTTTTTGGAGATTTAAAATCGCATCAGCTTTATTTTTACTAGCCCGAATAGTTTTAATAACTGCATCAAGTATGGAAATGGCTTTAATCATACCTTCAACCACATGCATTCTTTTTTTAGCTGTTTCAAGGTCAAAGTTCGTTCTTCTCGTGATTACTTCTTCAAAGTGTTTAATATAAGCATCAAGAATACCAATTACTCCTAAAGTCATTGGACATCTATCAACGATAGCCACCATATTATAGTTATAATTGATTTGTAGATCACTATTTTTATAGAAATAATTTAATACTAAATCTTTATTAGCACCCTTTTTTAAATCTATAACAATCCGAACTGGATCATGTCTATCGGATTCATCACGAATTTCTATAACACCATCAATTTTTTTATCTAAAACTAATTCACTCATGCGTTTAACAAGCATGGCTTTATTTACATCAAACGGAATTTCCCGAACAATTAGTTGTTCCTTGCCTTTTTCTTTAACATAATCAACTTTACTTCGAACAACTACTTTTCCTCGTCCTGTTCGAAGTGCTTCATGGATACCTTCAATACCTGAAGCAATTCCACCGGTTGGAAAATCTGGTCCTTTAATAATCTCAAAGATTGTCTCTTCTCTGCAGTTTGGACTATCAATTCGTTTGATGGTTGCATCAATTACTTCTCCTAAATTATGAGGTGGAATGTTAGTTGCATATCCGGCTGAAATTCCGGTTGAACCATTTACTAAAAGGTTCGGGAACTTGGCTGGTAAAACTGTTGGTTCCATCATTGTATCATCAAAGTTTGGAGCCCAAGTAACCGTATTTTTTTCAATATCTTTTAAAAGTTCATTACTAATTTTAGAAAGTCTTGCTTCCGTATAACGCATGGCAGCAGCTGAATCTCCATCCATACTACCATTGTTACCTTGCATTTCAATATAAGGAGTATTTTGTTTCCACCATTGACTCATTCTAACCATGGCATCATAGATAGAAGAGTCACCATGTGGATGGAAATTACCCATTATACTACCAACCGTTTTAGCACTTTTTCTGGTTGGTTTATCATAAGTATTATGGTCATTATACATACCATATAAAATTCTTCTTTGAACAGGTTTCAAACCATCTCTTACATCGGGAATGGCCCTATCTTGAATAATGGCTTTCGCATATCTTGAAAATCTATCCTCCATGATGTCTTCAAGGGTTTTATCGTATATTTTTTTAATTAATTCGTTGTCCATCTCTATCACTTCCCTATCACATAATTATCTTCAAGTGAAAACTCAATATTTTCTTCTATCCATTCTTTCCGAGGTTCAACTTTATCACCCATTAAAACACTTACCCGTTTTTCAGCTAGTAATGCATCCGTGATAGTTACTTTAATTAAACTTCTGGTATCAGGGTTCATCGTTGTCTCCCATAACTGTTCAGCATTCATTTCACCTAAACCTTTATATCTTTGAACATTAGTAGCTTTAACTTTTTGGCTATTCATAATTTGATCTTTCTCATTATCATCCCAAGCATAATAAGTCTTTTTTGAAAAATCAATTTTATATAAAGGTGGTAAAGCTATAAATAGTCTACCAGTTTCAATTAATCCTCGCATATAACGATAGAAGAATGTAAGTAATAATATTTGAATATGAGCACCATCATCATCAGCATCGGTCATGATAATTATCTTGTCATAGTTAGATTCTTCGGGTTCAAAATCCGAACCAACTCCGGCTCCAATTGTATGAATAATGGTATTTATTTCTTCATTTTTATATAATTCTTCCATTCTAGTTTTTTCAGTATTTAATACTTTTCCTCGAAGTGGTAAGATAGCTTGGAAAGTTCTATCTCGTCCACTTTTAGCAGAACCTCCGGCTGAATCACCCTCCACTAAATATAATTCGTTTTTCTTAGGATTTTTCGTTCCAGCTGGTGCTAATTTTCCACTTAATAATTTATCTTTTTTATCGCGACTTTTTCCATTTCGAGCTTCATCTCTAGCTTTTCTGGCTGCTTCTCTTGCAACTTTACTTCTTACCATTTTTTCCATGATATCCGTTGCAACTTTTTTATTTTCTTCCAAGAAATATTGTAATTTCTCGGTTACTAAAGCTTCAACCGCAACTCTTGCAACTGGTGTTCCTAATTTTCCTTTGGTTTGGCCTTCAAACTGTAAAATAGCTTCCGGTACTTGCAAACTAATAATAGCAGTGATTCCTTCTCGTGTGTCACTTCCCTCTAAATTCTTATCCTTTGCTTTTAAGAACCCATTATTTCTTGCATAATCATTAAAAACTTTCGTTAAAGCTGTTTTAAATCCAACTTCATGGGTTCCACCATCACCAGTTTTTACATTATTAACAAATGATTCAATCGTTTCATTATAACTATCTGTATATTGAAAAGCAATTTGCATATGAATTTTATCTTTATCCCCTTCAAAATAAGCAACATTATGAAGAGTATTTTTATCTTCATTTAAATATTCAACAAATTGTTTAACACCATCTTGATAACAAAAATGTTCCTCTCTATTATCTTCTAAATCATAAACATCAATTGTTAAACCTTTTAAAAGAAAAGCTGATTCTTGCATTCTTTCACAGATTGTTGTAAAAGAAAAGTTAGTCGTTGAAAAAATCTTTGCATCTGGTAAAAAACGAACTTTGGTTCCCGTTCGATTCGTTGTTCCTATCTTCTTTAAAGGAACATCAACTTTTCCTCCATCTTTAAATCTAATAAAATATTCGCCTTTATCTTTTTTAATTGTTACTTCCATCCAACTAGATAAAGCATTAACAACCGAAGCACCAACCCCATGCAAACCACCAGCAACTTTATATCCTGATTGTTCAAACTTACCACCAGCATGTAAAACTGTATAAATAACTTCAGGTGTAGAAACCCCACTTGCATGCATTCCAACTGGAACTCCCCGTCCAAAGTCTTCTATTTCAACACTTTTATCTTTATGAATTGTAATAATAATTCTATCTCCAAAACCATTAATTACTTCATCAATTGAATTATCAACAATCTCCCAAATTAAATGATGTAATCCTCTTTTATCAGTAGACCCAATATACATACCAGGTCTTTTTCTTACTGCTTCTAATCCTTCTAATATTTTTATAGAACTTTCATCATATGCCATTCTTAATCACTCCTATGTAGATGAAAATAATACTAGATTTAGTATTATCTTCTTATTTTTTCCATAATTATTATAACTAATTTTTTTCAAGAAAACAAGTAAAAAAACACTTATTTGACAGTCAAACTTTTTAAAATTTAGACTATTTTTTACTTATTTACAAATAATAGTTAGAGAGGAAAAGCGGCGAAAAGTTTTATATTTGAATTTGGTAGTAAATATAACTCTAAATTAATTGCTCTTCCCCTCTATATATAATATACACGGAAAATTTTTGATTTGGACAAAAAAGTCTCAAAAAAATCAAAAAAAGAAACTATTTCTAGCCTCTTAATTACTTGTTTTTAGAATTATTAATTATTTCTTCTACTTCTTCTTGTGATAGACCACTTGCTTTAGAAATAACCTCAATAGGAACTTCTTGATTATAAAAGTTTATAACCATTTCTTGTTCTCTTTCTTTTCTTCCTTCTATTAGACCAATCTCTTTTCCTTCTTCAATCCCTTCTTCTTTTGAATAAGCTAGAGTACTATCATTAATTTTCTTTTGTTCATCTTGAAAATTATAAAATCTTCCCCATCTTTCTTCATCCTTATTCATATTAACTATCACCTCTTTAAATAATTTTTTGATTTTTAAAGTTGTGTCCACTTCTTTTAAACATTTTTCTATATCTTCTAGGTTATTTATAGAAATTAATGCTCCTAAAGCTATTAAATTTCTTTCATAGTCGTTATATTCAATGTTTTGATATGTTTTATCATACCACATATTTCGACATTCGACAACATTTAAGTTAATAATTTTGAATTTTTTTGTTAAAATATGCCCATATTTGTTTCTTAAGTGATACTCTTCAAAAAACTCTTTATGGTCTTTATCAACAAAATAGTGATTAAATTCTATCAAGAATAAAGCACTTAATTTGTTATAGCCTTCTCCACTATCTAAACTATTACCAACTAAGGCTGCTGCATAATAAAGGTCTCTTAATAACTTAATAACATAGCCTTGATTATCATCTAAAAAATACTCTCCTAGTTTATCAAAAGCATTTGGATTATAATTAACTTCTATCATTATTTTAGTATCATTTAAAGAAGCAACTGATACAACTAAATCTCTTTCTTCTTGTTTTTTACCTATTTCAGCTTTCGGATACTTATCTGGTTGTAATGTAATATTACCTTTTAATTTCTCATATTTTATACCTAATACTTTTGAAATTAAAAAGGTTAAAGTTTCAAGATGGGATTGATTTGCAAACATAATCTTAAAACATTCGTCGAAAATTAATGGCATTATTTCTCCTTCTTTTCTTTCATGTACTTCCTTATTTTTCTTTTTATTCTTTTCTTCTAATTCTGTTTCCATTCTTTCCTCCTTCTGTTAGATATAAATAAGAAACTTTTAATTTCACCTCACTTTCTGGTATCTTATTTATATCCTCCATATATAATATACAAATTTTTTTCGCGATTTGGCTTCATACCAAGTATTTTTTTTATTTTTTTATCTAATTAACATAAAAAGTTAATTTAAGAAAATACTAATCATAGATGGTGATTAGATGAATTATATAGAAAAAATAAAAAAAGAATCAAATAGTGCTGATGATTATATTTATAAAGAAATTAAACTTAAAAATAATAAAATTAATACAATTAATATCGAAACGATTACTAGCAGTGAAGATATTAATAACTTTATTTTAAAAAGAATAAGTATTTTAGATAATTTAGAAACTGATAGTTTAACTAATTATTTATTTAATTATTTACCTGCAACAACAACCGAAGAAATTACGGATTATGATAAATTAAAATCAAAGTTATTAAATGGTTTTACTATTATTATCATTAATGATAAAAATGTTTTAGCAATTGAAACAAGACGCGATTTAACAAGAGGAGTTGCTGAAGCTTCTTATGAAAGAAGTATTCTAGGTCCAAAAGATGCTTTCATTGAACATTATAATACTAATCTAGGTCTTATTAGAAGAAGAATTAAAGACATAAATCTTCATATAAAAACGATTGAATTAGGCAGGAGTACGAAAACCAAAGTTGGTCTTTTATATTTAAAAGGAATTGTTAAAGAAGATTTAGTTAATAAAACTTATAAACGACTTCAAAAGATTAATCTTGATGGAATAATTGATAGTAATTATTTAAAAAAATATCTAAATGACTCGAAAAGTTTATTTCCAACTATTAAAGGAACCGAAAGACCAGACCTGGCTAGTACAGCCCTTTTAGAAGGGAAAGTTGTTTTAATTGTTGATAATAGTCCCGAAGTTTTAATCTTACCTACTTTCTTTATTGATTTTTTTCATACCAGTGATGATTATTACCAAAAACCTATAAATGTAACTTTTATTAGAATTATAAGATTAATCTCTTTTATAATTGCTATTTTCCTACCCGCTTTTTATGTTGCTATAACGACTCATAATCCAGATAGTATGCCAATTAATCTCCTTTTAAGTTTCCAAAGTCAAAGAATGTCTGTTCCCTTCCCGGCTTTTCTTGAAGCGATCCTCATGATAATTGCTTTTGAAATTTTAAGAGAAAGTGACATTAGAATTCCATCTTCAATGGGAACTGCGATTTCTATACTTGGTGGTTTAGTTTTAGGAGATGCAGCTGTAAATGCGGGGATAGTATCCCCAATCATGATAATTGTTGTTGCTATAAGTGCCATAAGTGGGTTGTTGATTCAATCCGTTGAAGCCATTAACTCCATTCGTTGGTATAGATTTCTCGTTATAATTCTTTCAAGTATCTTTGGTTACTATGGGATATTTTTAGGAATCATTTTAATTCTTACTAATCTTGCTGATACGAAAAGTGAAGGAAAAGACTATCTCTACCCTTTTGCACCAATTAACTTCGAAGAACAAAAAGATGGTATCTTAAAACTCCATAATCAAGGAGAAAAACACCGAAATCCAATTTTAAGTGATAATAAAGTGAGGGGAAAATGAAAAAGATATTGATATTAATTTTACTTTTCATGCTAACTGGATGTAGCTCTTATATTGAACTTAATGATTTAGCTATTATTAATACTTTAGGTTTAGAAAAAGTAAATGATAATTATAAATTATATGCAAGTATTGTTAACATTAAAGAAGAAGAATCCTTAGAACCTGAAATTGAAACTTATGAAATAGAAGGTAATTCTTTAAATCAAATTGTTGATAATTTAAGTTTAACTTTAAATAAAAAAATCTATATGTCTCATCTTAACTTACTTATTATAAATGATACTATTAAAACACAAGAATTAGATGAAATAATTAATTTCTTTATTAATAATAATGAAACGAGAGAAGACTTTTTAGTTATTAATACAAATAATCTAGAAAAAGTAATTAAAAACTCTAAATTTCAACAAATCAATGATTTAGTCGAAAATAGTAGTCGTGAAACTAGTAAAACTATTTATACTACGATGTATGATGTTATCAAGAATTATTATGATAAAGAAAGTATCTATTTACCTTATATAGCAAGTGATATAACTTTAGAAGGATTAAAAGAATTTAAAAATAATACTTATAAAGAAATTAAAAGTGATGACGTTATTTATCTTAATTATTATTTAAATAATATAGATACTTATAAATATTCTATAACTTGTCATAATAACCAAAATAAATATTTATATTTAAATATTTTAACATCTAATACTTCCAATTTTAAAAATGAATTATTAATTACTAATGAAATAAAAATAATCTCAAATGATTGTAATTATAATCAAGATGAAATTAATAACTTATTTAATAATAATTTAAAATCTAATCTAACAAAATATACTAATAAAAAAATAACTATTAAAAATACAATTCGAGGTACTTATGAAAATTAAAAAAATTGAAATTAGAATAACTTATTTTATTTTAAATTTAGCAATATTCCTATTAAATTTTAAAAACATATCTCTTTTATCTATTATAATTAGTAATATTTTAGCTATTCTCTTTATTTTATTATTTGAAAAAACAAATATTTATAAGTATAAACTAACTAAAGTAATATTAACTTTTCTATCTTTATTCTTTCTTACTTATTATCTAAATAAAGTAACTATTTTTATAGGTGATAATATCTTACGAGAATATTCAATTATCATGATTAGTTTAACTTTATTACTTGCAATCTTCTTTCTAGGTAATAAAGGTTATCATACGATTATTAAAGTCATTCTTTTAGCAAGTTATTTTATTCTCTTTTTCTTAATTATAGGCTATCTCACGACTATTCCTTATTTTGAATTTAAGAATATTACAACTAAACTATTCATAACTAATAATTTATTTCTTAACACTCTTAAATATACTTTATTAATTATTTATACTTATTTTCTAATTTATCCTTTAAGTAATACGAAATTTAAAACGAAAGATTTAGTAATTACTAATATTTATCAATTATTAACTTATTTATTTATAATTGGTATTTTATCTTTAACTTTAACTAATATCTATGAATATCCTTATATAACAATATTCAAGAAAGTTAATTTAATAGGTTTTATTGAAAGAATTGAAATATTACCATCTCTTAATTATTTATTTATCTTTTTCTTTCTACTATTACTTTCTTTTTATCAAATTAAATATAACTTAAATATTCTATTAAAAAAGAAGAATTTAAAATATCTTCTCATTCTTCTCTTTATTTTAATCTTTTTATTAAGTTTAATTACTCCAAGATACTACATACTAAACCATTATCTTCATAGTATGTAAATTGATCATTTATAGGTTTATTTAAATCTTCAATTTCAAGTCCTGAGTAATCTGAAACAGTATAATCAATTTTAATAATTTCTCCATCCTCGACTTCTTCTATTACAACTCTTGAATCTTTTTTTGCTTCTTCAAAAAGTTTAGCTAAGCCCGTATTTTCAAAATCTTTAATGTCAATATCTGGTTCTGTTTCAGGTTTTACCTCTTCTTCTGTATCAGTCTCTGTGTCAGTTCCCGTAGCAGTATTTGTATCTGTATCAAAATTTGGATTTGTAAAACTTTTTTTAATAACTATCATTTTAACAACATCATTTTCATAACTAGTTGCTGATAAGAACACTTTTGAATTACAACTTAAAGTTTTTCTTATTAATTTTACTTCTTCTTCCTCTTCTACTTTAGCCGGTAAAACAATTCTTAATACGGGTGGTAGAGCTATTAAAAATATTAATAATATAATCCCTAAAAAACATAAAACTTTTTTCATATGCACCTCTTTATTCTAATTAATCTTATCATACTTTTAATAATTTTAAAAGTTCTTTTTAACATATTCTAAAATATCTTCTTTTTTATTATCTAATTTTCCTTTTAAAATCAAGGTTTCTAAGTTACTATAAATATCATTTAAGAAACTATCAGGTTTCTTTTTTAAAATGCTACATATATCTTTAGCAGTAATATCAATATCACTTTTTACTTTAATTGGTAATTTATCATAAGAAATTGTAATATCTTTTTTACTTATTCCTTTATTAATACCAGCTAAAATATTAACATATAATCCATATTTATATAAAACTATAGGATCTAAATTATCAAGTTCATATACAATATTAACTTTCTTGATTAATTCTTTTTCATGTTTTGTAAATTTATAATAAGAAGAATTTATCATTGACCAAATACCGACTAAATCTGTATAATCCTGAATTCTCTCTAAATTTTCTAAATCTAAAGCCTCTTCTAAATCTAATTTTTTAATTAAATCAATTCCTTCTTTAGCTCTTAAACTTGTAAATATCTTATCAAGTTCAATTTTCTTTCTTTCATAAGAGATATTTTTAAGTAAATGCTTATTCTCGGAAATGGAAGTTAGAATATCATCAGATAACTTGAAATTTAAAGTGGCTGCAAATCTAACTGCTCTTAAAATTCTTAAAGCATCATCTTTAAAACTTTTATCACTTTTAACAATCGTTTTAATTATTTTATTTTCTAAATCCTTCTCTCCATTTAAAGGATCTATAATCTCTCCATCTTTATCCATACAAATAGCATTGATAGTAAAATCACGTCTTTTTAAATCAATATTTAAATCATTTACATATCTAATACTTGATGGATGACGATTATCTAAATAAGTCATTTCTTCCCGGAATGTTGTTACTTCAAAAATAATGTTTTTATAATTAACCCGAATGGAACCATAATTATCTCGAGCATCTATATTTTTTTTAATTTCAACATCTTTAAATATCTTTTTAATTTCTCTTGGAGTAGCACTTGTTGTAATATCAATATCATTAGATTCTAGTCTCATGATATAATCTCTTACAAAACCTCCAACAATATAAGCCTTAAAGCCTTTACTTTCAATTATCTTAAGAAATTCTAAAGCAATATCTTTCATATATCTCCTTCCTAAAAAAGTCTTAATCAAAAAAACTAAAAAGTTTTTTGAACTTTTTAGTTAACAGTTTGTTTTAATTGAGTTCCAGCTTTGAAAGTAACAGCATTACGTGCAGGAATTTTAACAGCTGCTCCTGTTTGAGGGTTACGTCCTGTACGAGCTTCTCTCTTAGAAACACCGAAAGTTCCAAATCCGATTAATGTGATTTTGTCACCTTTCTTTAATGCTCCTGTAATTGCTTCAAATGTTGCATCGATTGCTCTTAAAGCATCAGCCTTAGTCAATCCTGCCTTTGTAGCAACAGCTTCAACTAATTCAACTTTTTTCATTCTGTTTTTCCTCCTTTAATTAGTGAATACTCTTAAGCACAAATTATGCTTACATATACAACTTACCATACTTTTATTTTTAAATCAATACTTTTTACTAATTTTTACTAATTATCTTTTTTATTTACTCTTTTTTGACCACTTTTTTGACTTTTAGAAGCATTTTTTCTAGTTCCTGTTGGTTTCTTACTATTCGTTCTATTAGTCTTTTTAGTAGTAGATTTAGTCTTCTTAACTGCTGGTTTAGTTTCTTTCTTATCCATAATTACATCTTCAATAGCTAAATCATCACTTTTATATTTATTAATATCAATATTCATATTTTTAATTTCAACAGTTTCTAAATCTTTTTCTTTCATGATATAGAATAATATTGTTATAATAATTAACATTATAATTGAAACTATAATATTACTTAAAAGAGTATTAATAATAAACATAAAATCATTATTTTGAAGATTAATTAATTGATAAATTATAACATCACTAAAAGATGCAGCTAGTAATCCTAAAGCAATTCCATATAATTCTTTACCATATTTTTTAAAAGTATCATAGATATAAATTAATAAACAATTAGAAGTAATAAAAGATACAAGTGATGCAAATAAATTAACTTCATCTACTTTAAATACTTCATTAACATGGATAGCTAAATCAGGTACTTCCGTTTGAGTTCCAAGTTTAACAGCCATTGCATAAATAACTGTAATCAATACTTGAATAATAGCTGCAACAATTATTCCACGATAAGCTACTTTCTTTCCACCTAAATTAAATAACATAAGTGTGCATAAGAATGTAAATGGAAAAATAAAGACAGAAACGGCTACTGTTAAATCAAATAAACTTGTTAATTTTAAACAAAGTAAATTAGATACAACTAATAAAACTACTAGCAAACTACTAAAAAATGTTTCTTTAAATTCTCTACTCATATATATCCTCCTATTCTATTAACATTATATAATAATAAATTCTTAAAGTAAAGATATTTTATTTTTTTTATTGCAAAATTTATCATATTTTGATAAAATTATAGAAGATAGGAAGTGGTTAGATGGATGCAATAATTTTTATTATTTTACTAGTTGTAGTAATTTGTTTTTTTAGAAGTCTTTATAATACAGTCTTCTTTGTAGCAATAGTCGATATTTTCTTAAGGATATTAACTTTTTTAAAGTATAATACTTTTCAAGAAGTAAAAGTTTTCTTAGGTAAATATTTACCAGAAAATATACCTAATATTATATCTAAATATGCTAAAGGTGATTTATATTTAATATTAGTTTGGATATATGTTATCTTAATGTCTATTTTCTTATATTATATAGTTAGATATTTTATTAAGAAAAGAAAATATTAATAACTCCTCGAGAGTTTTTTTTTATAGCAAAAAACTGATAAAATTATCAGTTTAATCATTAATATTTAACTTAATAAGATAAGAAATAAGGTTGTTGTTCTGTACCATCTCCTGAAGTTATTTTGACATTACTTTTTAAGTATATAGTAGGTCTAACTCCTAAAGGATTATTAATATAACCATTCATCGCACTAGTATTCCATACTGCTACATAATTAAATGCATCGGATACAGGCGATAATAACCATTCACCAATAGTATGATTTGAATTTGTTTCTAACCAACTTGTTGATATATTAGGAGTTCTATCATCATCCCAGGAATCACCAGCATGAAAATCTGTATTCCATTCACTTTCCACCATGGAAAATCCATAATCACTTGGATATAGTAACCCTATTTTTCCTGTCCATGTTGCTTGATTACCATTCCATATTGCACAACCAAATTCATCATTGCTCTTTCCATATGAATTATAGATTGCATTACTATCACAAACATCATTTCTTCTTTCATGAATATATGATTCAATTGTTGTATCATAATAATAAAAGGCTGGAACAGCAAATCCAGTAAATTCATAAGTCAATCCAGAATTTCCTAAATAAAATTCAGTTTCTTCAATCATGTTTTTTGAATTTACTTTTAAATAATTTAAATATCCTCGATTTTGTTCAGTATCATTTTCACTATTTAACCAATATTGAAGTCCTCCTTTACTCCAATCATTCCTATCACTTTCATCACCATTTATATAGTTATAATATGCTCTTCCATCTTCATCTTTTATTTTATATGTTGTATCATTTACTATATATGTATCTGGAAACATACTTTCAGGTAAGATTTCATTTTTAACTATTTTTAAGTGTTCACCATTTTCATCTTTAAATATCCCTATTATTCTCCATAATTCACATTTACTACTTGCATCTTCTTCTTTTGCATCTGCTTCACAATTGAAGTAGATATAATTTTTTATTCCATCATTTCCTGAATAACGATATTCTCTTACTTCATCATCTTCTTTTGTTATCGAAGTATTATCATCCTTTACTCCAATTATTCCTCCAGGTTGACCTATTGTATCTTTTACTACATCTGTTCCAATTTCACTTTTTATACTTTTTTCATTGAAATCTCCGGATACATTTACCTTGATACTTGCAAAGACATCATTATTCCAAGTTTCCATATCATATACAGCATCACTTGTATTTCCTATTATTGTTTCACTTGATATCCACATATACAATCTATAAGTTATTTCTACTTTACTTCTTGTATTGGCAGCTATTGTATTTACCCATATTTTTTGATTCGTTAAATTATTATAACTTGCATTATCTACTACTGTTTGTTCATTGCCATCTTTTATTTCTACTAACCTAAACTTTAAAAGACTATCTTTTATTCTAGTTTTTCTTGTCCCATGGTCCTCTCCATATTGTAAATCTATTTCATACCAAATTGGTTTACTATAAGTATTTTTCCCTTCGATTGTAAACTCAAAATAATAATTTGCTCCTGGTCCTTCACTTGGAATAGCATTTTCAATTGTTAAAGCAGGGTTTTCTTTAAACTTCATATAAATGTCTCCTGCAACTAATATTTGATTATCAGTAGTTCTCGAATAATTCCATACTGCAAAAGAAATACCTAATACGGCAACTAATACAATTGCAATTACTCCTACAATTATAACTTTCTTATTACTTTTCTTATTTTCTTCCATATTTCTTTACCTCCATTCAAAAAACACTTAAAAATCTAGTAACTATTGTTACTAATTCTTAAGTGTTATTTTTAATATATTATTTATAGAAAGTAATTTAGTTAGTAACCCCCCCCATTGTTTACTCTATGTTGACAAATTATATTTGAGGGAGTTAGAATAATTTTTGGACAAGTTTTTCCAAGGGTATTGCATCATTTTTTCATTACACATATCCATACACCA
>CANQJD010000011.1 GCA_947624175.1 uncultured Bacilli bacterium | reverse complement strand
TATCATAAGGGCTAAAAAAAAGACAAGTTAATTTTACTCATCTTTTGTTACTTTTAAACAAACTATCGGAAGAACCTCAAAATGATCCCATTATTTTTTTCCATTAAATCTATCAGTATAATCAACTGATTCAATAATTCTTGGATATTGATTACTAATGTATATAACTTTTTTTTCACCTGAATTAGTAGTTACTTCTTTTTGAATAATTGGATTTCCTAAATCAGATGATGATTTTTTCAAATTCTCTTTTTCAGTCTTTTCTTCTATAGAAGCCTTTAATGTTTGTTTTTTTAATTCCTCTAATTTTTCCTTAAATTCTTTTGGATTAGCATTTATAGTACCATTATTATTTCTTGTTGTTCTATATAAAATTTGACCTATATCACCATTATATTTAGTTTGACCTTCCTCAAATAAAATTTTTTCAATAAATTGTTGCACTGAAATTTCTGAATTATCAATTAACGTTACCATTCCAGATGTTGGTATATGTGGAGCATAAATTTCTTGAATATATTGATAAGCTGATATTTCTACTCCATTTGGTAATTTTACTTTTCTATTTAATAAAGTTGGATTTATATATTTAACTATATTTACTGGATTAATTTCCTTTTTCTCACCATCGACTTCAATTGAAATAACTCCTAAATTATTCCTTGTTTTAGTAGCAATATATTTCCAAAGATCACCATTATATTTTTCTTGACATTCAAACATAATATTTTCTTCAATAAATTGCTTAACCGGTAAAACTGTACCATTTTCTAATATAACAATACCATTCTTAGGTAATTGAAAATAAACTGCTTCTTGAATATATTGATAAGCTGATACTTCTACTCCATTTGGTAATTTCATTTTTTTAGTCATCAAAACTGGATTGATTAAATCACAAATTGTAGCAACATCTACATTATTAATATCAATATTCTTAGTTGGAGCAGAAGATAATTTCTTTTGTTCTTCTTTTCTTTGGATAGCTATTTTGTTTGAATAATCTTGCATTTTGGATTTAGCACTTATATCAAAGCAAAATTTATCAGTATCAATACCCTTTTGCTTACCATTTAAAATAATCTGATTACGAACATTTGAGATGTAATTAGAATCATTTTTTGCAATCAAAGGAATTTCTTTTTGAATATTATGATATAAATCAGATCTTGTAAAAGAGAAAAATTTGCCATTTCGAATACTAAATTTAATACCTGGAATATTAATAAATCTACCTTGATTGCAAAATACAGTAATATCATTTTCAAAATTTCTTTTTAAAACATTAAATATACTTTGTTTAATGTTCGAAGAAGAAATATCTTGAAGTGTATAGCCTACTTCATTAATAACATTTTGTTCGTTAAAAGTTTTTCCTTCTCTTTGACATTGTTTTTTTAATCTATTTTCTACCCATCTATAATCCTTTTCTAAATATACTAATAAATTTTCGGTTGACTTTAAAGCAAGATAATCTTGTAAAGAAAAAGTTTGTCCTCTATATGATAACATTTTATAACGATTATTCATAAGCCATTTTCTAGTTACACTATCAATAGCTTGTCTAATAACTTCTGACCTAATTTCATTAAATGAATGAGTTGCTCCATCAGGTGTCTTTGCAGGTTCTGAACCATATCCAATCCAGCCATCTATTTTTCCTGTTAATAAAGGTGGAGTTTTCATCCTAGAAACTAATTCAGGATTTTCTTTTTTTATCTCTTGTAATATATCTATATATTTTGTTAAATTCTCGGTTGAAGAATATATAACCATAGTATCATCACGATTACCATATATATCATATTTAAAGTAAAATGGCAAATGGTATTTATCACATTTTTGAACAAAAAGATAAGTTAATTTATATGTATCCAATGATTCCGTATTTAAATATAATCTATGTTCAACATTTGGATATTTATCTTTTTTTGCTGTTAAATATCTTGAACAAACATGTGTCCAACTACCACTTCCCTCTCCAAAAGCTGACCATCTATATTTATCCATTGCAATTTCTAATTCTTCATCATTTTTTTTACCATAAAAAATTTCATCTGCTTCTTTTCTAGTCGAAACATCTGGTATATTTTTTAAATAACTTCGTAATTTTATAAAATCTATTCCAAAATGTCCTTTTTTATATAATACTTCAAACTCCTCTCTTGTTAAATTAACAATACTGTTTTTCCATTTATTAAATAGCATTGAATAAAACTTATCACTATCAATTCTATAATAATCTCCTTTATCATGCTCTTTATCAATCGTTTTTACTAATCCACTATAAAAATTTTTCCCACTTGAATAAATTTCTAATAATTTCATAATAGTATTGGGATCTTTTAATGGATCTTGAATTTGATTATAAACTTCCATTATTTCCATAGTTATCCTCCTTAATATTCATGTGGTTGCATTTTTTGTTCTATTTGTTGTTTAATTTTTCCGGTTTCTTGTTTTAAAATATTTCTAAAATCCAATAATTTAATAATACTATTTAATTCATCTATATCATAATCATAAGTACCACAAATTTTAAAACGATTATTATATTCTAATTCCCAGTATGATGACTCTTCATCAGTATAGTAATTATTTTTTAAATCTCTCAAATCTATTTGTTCAATTTCTAGTATAAGCTTATACAAATCCTTATTATCTTCTTTAGAAATATTACTAACAAATTTTTGACTATCATTAAAATCACAATAAGTATGAGTTATAATTTTTTTCCATTCTTTTTCTTGTGTTTCAAAATTATAATTACATTTTAATTCAATGCTAGTTGATATAGGAGAACCAACACTATATTCTCCATCTTGAAGATAATAATGTGTTAATTTCAACTGATTAATAATAAATTTATTTCTTTCTTTTTCAACATTAATATCATTTTTTATATGATTATAATAATTCATATCTTCATTATCCATTTTCTCACCATTATAAATATAACATATATTTAAAAAAATGTAAATTAACTTTCATCTTTATTGTGCATTATTATACATAAAAAGATTAGCATATTTCTACACTAATCTTATTAACTATTAAGCAAGTTGCATTGCATCTTCAAGTAAGCAAATTTCTTTTTTCTTAAGACTCTTTTTAACATCAATTACTCTTTGATTAGATGAACCACGATATTTTAATCTAAAATCATGCAATTCATCTTGATATCTTCCATCAACTATAACATCAACATAGTTTAAGATATCTTTATTAACAATGTCATCATACAAGTAACCCGTCCATATCCAAATATCTTTTTTAGGATATTTTTCTTTGAAAGCTTTAGCTAGTTTAATTGTTCCATCAATATTTTTAGGATGAAGGGGCTCGCCACCTAAAATTGATAAACCTTGAATATGGTCTTTATCAGCAAGTTCTATAACTCTTTCGATTACTTCATCAGTAAACTCTTTACCCTTTGAAAAGTCCCAAGTCTCTTGATTAAAACAATTTTTACAATGAAATTCACAACCTTGAAGGAATATTGATACTCGAACCCCTGGACCATCGGCAATGTCCATTTTTCTGATTATATTATAATGCATATCTATTTCCTATTCATCGGCTTTATTATCTACATGGAGAACTCTTTCTTTAATTTCTTGAGTTCTTCCTTTATTCCAGAAATTAGTTCCGATATAACCACAAGTTCTTCTAGCAACATTTAAAGTATCATGATTTCTATTGCCACAGTTTGGACAATACCATTCTAAATTATCATCAAGTAAAATCTCTCCATCATAACCACAAGCTTGGCAATAATCACTCTTGGTATTAAGTTCGGCATACATAATATTGTCATAGATAAAGTTGATTATTTCAAGAACTGCTGGTATGTTATTTTGAAGATTAGGTGTTTCAACATAAGAAATGGCTCCACCTGGTGATAACTTTTGGAATTCACTTTCAAGTTTTAATTTCTCAAAAGCATCTATTTCTTCAAATACAGGTACATGATAAGAATTAGTTATATAATCTCTATCGGTAATACCTTTAATTACTCCAAATCTTTCTTTTAATTTTTTAGCAAACTTATAAGTTGTTGACTCAATAGGTGTTCCATAAACAGAATAATCTATATCTTCTGCTTCTTTCCATTTCTTACAAGCAGCATTTAATCTTTCCATAACGTCGATTGCAAAGTCATGTCCTTTGCCGCCATCAGTATGAGAATGACCAGTCATATATTTTACACATTCATATAATCCAGCATAACCAAGGGAAATAGTTGAGTAACCATGATGTAATAATTCATGAATAGACTCACCCTTTTCAAGTCTTGCTAATGCCCCATGTTGCCAAAGAATAGGTGCAACATCACTTAAAGCATGGCTTAATCTCTCATGTCTAATTTTTAAGGCTCTATGACAAAGTTCTAGTCTTTCTTCTAATATTTCATAGAATCTATCCATATCTTTTTCGGATGATAAAGCAACATCTGGAAGATTAATTGTTACAACACCTTGATTAAATCTACCATAGTATTTACCTTTTCCTTCAACATAGTTTTTAGCATGAGCAATATTTCCTAATGAAATAGATCTATCAGGAGTTAAGAAACTACGGCATCCCATACAAGGATAGCATTCTCCTTCTCCATATTCATTTTTCTTTAATTCTTTCATTACTTTTTCAGAAATGTAATCAGGTACCATTCTCTTAGCTGTACATTCAGCAGCAAGTTCAGTTAAATAGTAATATTTACTATTCTTATGAATGTTATCTTCTTCAAGAACATATAGAAGTTTAGGGAAAGCTGGTGTAATATAAACACCTTTTTCATTCTTCATACCTTGAATTCTTTGTTTTAAAACTTCTTCAATAATCATAGCAAGTTCTTCTTTATATTCTTCAGTTTCTCCAAGATACATATTAACACTTAAGAAAGGGGCTTGACCATTAGTTGTTGTCATAGAATTAATTTGATATTGGAAAGTTTGAACTCCATCAACAATTTCTTTCTTTAAATCTTCTTTAGCATATTTCTCACAATCTTCTTTTTTGAATTTACGTTTTTTGTATTTATCTAAATAAAATTTATAACTATCTCTTACAAATGGTGCTAAATGGGTTAGAGAAATTGTACAACCACCATATTGACTAGATGAAACAGCTGTAATTAATTGAGTAGCAATTGTCATAGCCGTTAAAAATCTATGAGGTTTTTCAATCATAACTCCATTTATGTTTGTTCCATTTTGTAACATATCTTCAAGATTAATTAAATCACAATTATGAAGTGCATTTTGAGCAAAGTAATCAGCATCATGGAAATGGATTATTCCTGAATCATGAGCTGCTACTATATCTTCTGGTAATAAGAATCTTCTTGTAATATCAGAACTTGTAATTCCTGCTAAATAATCTCTTTGAACTGTAACTATTTTAGCATTCTTATTAGAATTTTCTGTATTCCAATATTCAGATTCTCCATCAATTAACTCTTTGATAGTTTTATCAGTTGTATTGCTCTTACGAACTAATTCTCTTGTATAACGATAAGTTATATACTTTTTAGCAAGTTCATACTTACCAAGCGCCATAATTCTTTTCTCAATAATATCTTGAACATCTTCAACTAATATTCTCTTTTTATTTAATTTTTCAATATATTTTACGATATTCTTTATTTGAATATCCGAAACTCTTTCTTCTTCCTCTACCTCTGCATTAGCTTTTTGAATGGCATTTTCTATCTTTTCTGGTTCAAAATCAGCAAAAGTACCATCACGTTTAATTATCTTCATAATACTCCTCCTACCTTCTTTTATGATAAATCAATTATAACAAATTCTTGAAGTTAGTATTGTTGCAATTGCAACAATTTTAAAATATTTATAAATTTATTTTTTTTAGGGGTTTTTGTCGATTTTTTTGTATCATATTTTTTAAGATTTTGAATACTAAAAATTGTTATCATCTCTCTTATATCTTTTATATTTAATAATATTCGTAGCAACATTGATATTGACATTTTTTTATGTTTTTTATTTATTTTTTATTTTACAACTCCTTGTAAAGAGTTTTTTTTTAAGAATTAAAAATTGTAATTTTGCATCATTTTTCGAGAAAATTACAATTCTATTTTTAATCAAATTTTACTCTTATTTTAAACTTTAAAACATCAAGATTAAATCAATTATTCCAGTTAAGAGATAAATAATTAACACTATAATACTAAACTTACTAATTGTAACTTTTCTTAAATCTTTAATTTCTAGTTTATCTTCTACTTTTAGATATTTAAGTCCAAATAATTTAGTCTTACTTAAATCATGTTTAGTATAGATTCCAAAAGCCATTGGGTTATCATATTCTGAATATTCAAAATCTTTTAATTTTAAGAAATCAAAGAACATAACTAAATCACCACTACAACCTGCAATATTAATAACAGATAAAGAAATTAAAAGAAAGTTATTTAGTATCATTCCTATTATATAGGTTAAAACTCCAATTACCATAAAAGGAGTTATTAAAGAAATTAAGATATTTCTTTTACTAATATTTTGTTTACATAAACAACATAATACACCTTTTTCTATATGAACTCCATAGGTTATATTTTTAAATTTAGCACCATTTAAAACATAAGATGCACTATGTAATATTTCATGAAAAACTAGATATGGTATCATTAAAAAGAAAATCAGAATTAAATCAACATCACTTATTTTAATGTTATGATTTAAGAAATAAGTTAATAACACCATCACAATTAAAATAATAATTGATAAGATTTCTAAAAACATCCCCTTCATTTCAAATAAATAATATTTCTTTTGCATATTAAATCCTTTCTTTAATTACATCATCATATTCTAATTCTCCTATTAATAAAGAAGAATTAGGATTATGTTTTAATCGATTATTTTTAACCTTTTCTTCATCATAGTTAGCATAGCAATATTTACAAAAATGAGAGCAAGAATTATAAACACCTACATCAACCATTTCTATGCAGCTACAACCCCTAGCCTTCCACTTTTTAAATACTTTCCCAGTTAATTTATAAGCAAGTTCTTTTGATAAACATTCACCTTTAATAAAACCATACTCTACTAAATTTTTCTCTTCAAAACAAGTTTGAACTGTCATCCCATGAACACTTGCAATCTTACTAAAACTAGTACCTATCTCTTGATAATCAGACTCTTTTAATTCTTGATAATTTAAAATATTCTTATTTTTTCTTACATTTTTATAATCATCTAAGAAAGATACTATTATATGTTTAACATATCCATCTAATAACTGACACATTTTATCAAATGCCTTTTTATGATACTCAAGACTATATTTAGGGCTTATAAAGATTGGATCATATCTTATATATAAATTATCAATTCCAATTATCTTTGAAACTTCTTTTATACCTTCAATTATTTTACTTTTATCGATAACATTTGGTTCAATATCTTTTTTATAAGGAGTTAAAGTAACATGAAATAAAATAGGTATTGTAATTTCTTTTAAGTATTTAATAATTGGAATGGGATTTTTAGTACAAAACAAAATTAAATCAACATTACTAAAATTAATCCTGCTTACAAGTTTTGGATTAAAAGGATTTCGAACATCAATAAAACCTTCTCGATAACGCTTCATAAACCATTCGGTATAAAAAGCTACAATATCAGTTCTACCACTTACCATCAATACCATAAAATCACTTCTTCTTTAAAACTATAGATACGATAAATAAAATAATACTTGGTAATATAAACTCTAAACTTCTAGTGATTATATAAGTATAAAATGGAAATGAAGTTTCATTAGGATTATAATTTCGATAATCAAAAAACATAATTACTATAAAACCAATTAGTAATATAACTGCTATTACTTTTAAAAATTTAGAAATATCTTGTTTATTCATAATCTACCTCCTATTTATTGGATTTTTCTTATATTCTTCAATATTTTTCTTAATGATATCTTCATTTTTACTTTTCTTATCTTTAAATAAGAACAAGAATATTAATAAAAATATACTATATAAAATATGAAGACCTAATATTAAATTAATCCCGGTTGCATAAAATGCAAAGTAAATAAGAATATCTTTTTTTGTTATATTACCTTTTTCTATTTCAACATAAACTAAATATTTAACTACAAAATAAGCAACAATAATTGAAACAATTAGATAAGATGCTAAAACATTAAAGCTTATACCTAATAGATAATGAATAAATTTAAAAATTAAGGCTAAAAATAGATAGTTAAAACTGATTTTTAAAATAGTAAAATTTTTATTACTCATATCTTACACCACTTTCATTATACAACAATTAGACTAATTAGTATAGAGATTAATTTTCATTTTTTATCCACCAAAAATTGTGTAAAACTTTTGTCTATTTTTCTATTTTTTCCACATTTATGGTGGATAATTGTTTTTTTAATACTTTTTTTATAATATTTAATTTTATTTTCTAAAACATTTTTTAGTAAAAAAAGAGTCATCTGACTCTTGATTAACTAATAACTTCTGGTACTGTAGCACTTGCTTGAGGTGTTTGAACTTGAGGGGCTGCAACTGCTTGATTTAAATTTGGTAAAGTGGTTGGTTGTTGTAAGCCAGTTGCTGGTGCTACATTTTGTACTGGTGTTTGAACTACTGTTTGTTGAACAACTGTTTGAGGGGATTGAATAGTTTGGGCTTGAGTTAACTTAACAGGAGTTGGTGGAACTGCACTTGCCGGTTGTTGAACTTGCTGTATTTGTTGTACTTGTTGAACTGGTTGCTGCCTTACAACTTGAGTTTGAGGCTGAACAACAGTTTGTTGAACAGCTTGAACAGGGGCAGCAACAGGAGTTGCTACTTGGCCTTTTCCTTTCTTTTTAGCTTCTTTGGCTGCTTTCTTCAACTCTTTTTTAGATAACTGAGGAGTTGCCGGCTGACTCGTTGCTAATTTAAACTCAACTTTTGCATATTTTTGTTTAAACAAATACCCAATGATAGCAAATAAAAGAATAAAGCAAATAAAAGCATAGATAAAATAATGTGTTCCACTTAATCCATCTCTAATAAAATATAACAATGCTTCCATATTATCTACACCCTTTTCTTTTTTTATTTTTAATCTTTATTAGCAAAATAATTAGCCGTTCTTACCATTTGATATGAATAACCCATTTCATTATCATACCAAGCAATAATTTTAACTAAATCACCATTTTCAGTTTCTAATACATCTGTTGATAAAGCATCAACAACACTTCCATAACTACTTCCAATTACATCACTTGAAACAATTGGATCATTTGTAATTCGAATCGTTTCATTTTGGTTATTTTCAAAAGTTTTATTTAACTCTTCAATTGTTACTTTTTTCTTTAATTTTAATACTAAATCAACTACGGAACCGGTTGATACAGGAACTCGCATAGCAATTCCTTTCATCTTACCTTTTAAACTAGGAATAACATTTCCAATTGCTGATGCTGCACCTGTTGATGTTGGTACAATATTAGCAGCACAAGCTCTACCACGTCTTGCATTTATACCTTTTTTATGAGCAACATCAAGAGTTACTTGGTCATTTGTATAAGCATGAACAGTTGTCATATAACCAGATTCAATTCCATATTCCCGTTCTATAATATTTAAAACAGGAGCTAGGCAATTAGTTGTACAACTAGCAGCTGATATAACATCTTCATCTCCAGTTAAAATTTCATTATTAACATTATAAACTATTGTCTTAACATCACCTTTACAAGGAGCTGAAACTATAACATGTTTAGCACCAGCCTGAATATGGGCAACAGCCTTATCATAACTTGTGAAATGACCAGTACATTCAAATACTAAATCAACTCCCAAATCCTTCCATGGTAATAAACTAGGATCTTTTTCTGCTAAAACCCGAATTTTTTTACCTCCAACAATAATATTTTCATTATCAAACGTAATCTCATCAATTCTATAATTACGATGGTTAGTATCATATTTTAATAAATAAGCAAGTTGTTCAGGGTCTGTTAAATCATTAACCGCAACAACCTCTAAATTAGGATACTCCTCATTCATAATTCGATAAACTAATCGGCCTATCCGACCAAATCCATTAATGACTACTTTCATTTTTAATCATTCCTTTCTTTATTAATTTAATCTTTTTTTACAATATTATTTATCAAAGTAACTATGTCCTATAAACTCTCTTAAGATAGAATCATTTGGAACCTCATCACTTGGAACTGGTAAGAATATATCAAGTAATCTAATAAGTCTTTTAGCATCTTCATAGTAAGGGCTATCTGACTTAACCGTATAAAGAAGCGGTAAAGCATAAACCTTTAAAACCGGAAACTCATAAACAAGTCCTGTATTTAAAGTAATATCTGCTTCATCTTGATAAGGAAAAATATGTCTTTCCTCGCCATCTCGAACATTATTCCATAAACTAAGAGTCTCTTCAGGACTATAACCTCTAGTATAATAATCTCTAATTAATCTTCGAATCAATCTATTATCCGTTGTTGGAATTCGATTATCTTTATCAATATTAATTTCAGTTAAAGCCGATAAATAAATCTTCATTTTTTTACTAGGTTCAATATTTGATAAAATTGTTGGGTTTAAACAATGAATACCCTCGATTAATAATATCTCATTTTTATCAAGTTGCATTTCATTAGCCCTATCAAATTCTTTCTTACCGGTTACAAAGTTGAAAACTGGTAATATAACTTTTTCACCTTTTAATAACTTATCCATTGTTGTATTAAATAGTTTACTATCAATGGCTTCTAAACATTCAAAGTCATATTCACCATCAGCTTTTCTTGGTGTATCTTCTCTTTCAACAAAGAAATCATCCATCGAAATTACTTCTGGTTTTAATCCAAAACTTCTTAAATACATTGATAATTTTTTAGTTGTTGTTGTCTTACCACTTGATGATGGTCCTGCAATTAGAACAATCTTTACTTTTCTATCACTAGCAATCTTCTTAGCAATATTTAAAAGTCGGTTACTATATAAAGTTTCAGTTACTTTAACTAAATCTCCAATTTTTCCAGTTGTTATAATGTTGTTTAAATCAACTGATGTTTCTAAATTCATAAGACGACACATTTCTTTAGATTCTTTAAATACTTCAAATAACTTAGCATGATGTTTATATCTAGGAATCTCTCCAGCACTATAAGGTGTTGGATATCTTAAAATAAACCCATCTTCATTTAAATAAGTTAACTTAAATTCATTTAAACAAGAAGTCTCACATGGCATTAAACTAAACATATAATTATATGAATTACCCATTCGATATAAATTAACATAAGTATTAGTCATATAACCAAGCAATCCTGATTTTTTAACATCACCTATTTCATCAAAATAAGCAATTGCATCATCTCTTAAAATAGTTACTTTATGAATCTTTAAATTATCCCGAACTACTTCATTCATCTTATTTTCAAGGTCATATACCATTTCTCTTGTTAAATCACAAGTAGCTTCAATATATAAACCTTTATCAGCTGAATGTCTTGTTAATAAATAACCTTTCTTTTTAAATAATTCTTGAAAGCAATAATTAACTAGAAATACTAAACCATTTAGATATACTCGATTAGCAAATCTTGATGTTAAATCATAAAACTCAATATGACAAGGTTTTGTTATTACATCATTTAATTCATGATATTCTCCATCTACCTTAGCAATAATTATTTTATGTAAAAATAATTCATCATACATTTTACTAAGTTCAAGTAAAGTTATCCCTTTCTTAACTATTGTTTCTTTCTCATCAACCCACACTTTTATACTTTCTAACATATTATCCTCCAACCATACTATAAGTATATCATGTAAATTTAAAGTTGTAAATTAGATTTTAGGTATTTTGTAGATATTTTACGTATTAAACAATTAAAAAAGTTCTATTTCAAGAACCTTTTATTGTATTAAATTTCTAATTGATATGGTTGTTCAGAAGTACCATCTCCCGAAGTTATTTTAACATTACTTTTTAGATATAAAACTGGTCGAATTCCATGGGCACTACGAGTATAACACCATCCAACATATCCATTTTCATGTAAATGAGCAACGTGTGTAAAACTACTTGAAGATGGTGATAAAAACCATTCATGATTAGTACTGTTAGCATCGTTCTTTATCCAATTATTATTAACAGCAAGTGTTGAAAAATCATCTTTAGTCATTTTTATATTCCAATACCTATTACTTATGGCCAACCCATAATCGGATGGGTATAGCAACCCTATCTTTCCTGTCCATGTTGCTGCATTATTTGCCCATACTCGACAATTACTATTTTTTTCTACTGCTGTACTAGAATTATTAGTACTTGGTCCTTTTCCATCAATACATCCTTTGATAGCTCTTTCATATTGGTAAGCTTCTTTTGGTGTATCCATTATATAAACATCGGTGTTATAAGTTAATGTTCCTAAATAATATTTTGTTTCGGTTATCATGCTTTGAGCATCGCTTGATAATATTTTTAAATAACCATTTGTAAGTCCTTTTGAATTTAACCAATACATTAGTCCAGCATCATTCCAGTTATTATCATAATTTGTACCATCATAATCAAAATATCCTCCAGAATGTGAAACACTATATCTTATCAAAAATGTTTTTTCATTTACATTGTAAGTATCTGGTAATATGTTTGCAGGTAATACTTCATTTCTTACAATTTTAACATTTTCATTTCCTTTTTCATCTTTAAATACTCCAATTATTCTCCATAATTCATCATTAAAAGTTACATAATTATTAACATCAGGTCCAGAATAACGATATTCTCTTATTTTTTGAGTTTCTATTGTTTCATTATACAAATCTCCGTCTATATTTACAGCAACAAGTCCTCCCCCAAAATCTTCTTTACTTGATTCCTCATATTTAACTAATTTACTCTTAATTACATCTTTTGCATACTCGCTTTCTTGAAAACTATTTACTACTACTTTTGCTTTAAATTCTTTACTCATATAGGTATTATCTGCATTATAATCTAGCCATACCTTAACTTTATAACTACTACTAGCATTAGATTCTAAATATCCTCCTACATCTATATACTTATCTTCACTTAATGTCTTAGGTTCATTATAACCTTTACCATCTTTATTACTTATAAATCTTATGACACTTTTAAATTCTGGATTTGTACTTGTTTCCTCTAACGTAATATCATAGTATGATTCCACTGTTCCAGTATTCTTAACTGTAAAGCCTAACTCATCAGACTGATTCATTCCTTCTTTATCACTCATAGGATACATATTTTCTAAACTTAAACTATCAGTTTTACCATCTTCAAAGGTTACTTGTAAAGTACCAACATTAATTACATAAGGATTAGTTCCAACTTTGGTACTTCTTAGCATTGCATAACTTGAACCAAGAAGTAATACTAAACTTAAAGATATCATTAAAACCATTATATTTCTTTTTTTCACCTGTACCTCCTATTATTAACAAATAAGTATTTTTTTATCATAATTTATAGAAAGTATCTTAAAAACTATATATCGCTAAATTTTAAACCTTTCTATCTATACATTTATAATATCATATTCTGCATAAAAATTCTACTATTTCAAAAAAATATTTTAAGTATATTTTCTATTAAAATACATAACCTAGTTATAGGTGATACGATGAACTTAGTACCTGTAATTGTAGATAAAGAAACTAATGGAGAACGTAGTTATGATATTTTTTCAAGATTACTTAAAGATAGAATCATTTTATTAAGTGGAGAAATAGATGATAATTTATCTAATATAATTGTTTCAGAACTTTTATATTTAGATTCCATTAATCATGATGATATTAGTTTATATATAAATTCACCAGGTGGTTCGATTACAGCCGGAATGGCTATCATGGATACTATGAATTTTATTAAAAGTGATGTTTCAACGATTTGTATAGGTATGGCTGCTTCAATGGGTGCTTTCTTACTTTCTTGTGGGGAAAAAGGAAAACGTTATATCTTACCTAATGCTGAAGTAATGATACATCAACCTTTAGGTGGGGTTCAAGGACAAGCAACTGAAATTAAAATTGTAGCCGAAAGAATTTTAAAATTAAAAGAAAAATTAAATACAATTCTATCTCAAAATACTGGTAAAAGTCTAAAAGAAATAACCAAAGATACCGAACGAGATTATTTTTTAGATAGTAAAGAAGCCCTAGAATATGGCTTAATTGATAAAATACTTGACAAACGAAAATAACTATTAACACTAATAGCTATTTTCTTTTTATTTTCTCACTTATACCTGGAATTTCTTTAGCAACAATTCCTGATACTATACAATTATCAAATAATTTTTGCATACTACCTCTTGAAAATATTTCTAAATAATTAAAATCATATAAAACATAACTATAATTATCTTCATCTTTTAAAGATATTAACATACTAATTTTATATTTAGAGTTATAATCTCTAATTACTTGCATGTCCATATTATCTAATTTATATTTTTCTTTTAAATAACGAAGAACTGTTAAGAAATAGCCCATTTTATCCATAGGTTTTAGTTCTTTACTATTTACTCTTGTATAAGCAATGTCAACATATCTAAGTAAATCTTTTATATTACTAGATAATTTATCTTCATAGATAAATCTATTATTTGGTAACATAACCTTTTCATAATCAAAAAACTTATGTTTATAATATCTATTTAACATATTATTAAAAGCTAATCTTGTCTCTTGATTCTTATTAATACAAGTAATACCTCTTAAAGGTTCATTGGTTTTAACATTAACTAAATCGGAAACTAAAGCACTTGAAACAATATCTAATCGAATTAAATATTCTTGATAACGAAATTCAATCGTTGGATGATGTTTTCCATATTCTAAATCATCAGGATAAACATGATAATTAATTCCTAACTTATTTAAATAATAACTAAGAATTGCACCCATTTCAAAACAAACAACTTTATTATTTTTAAGATTTATTTTTTTAACATTAGATATTTTTTGATGTTTGATAGTTGCATCAAAATAATATTCTTCATCATAAGTAAATAATTCACATAATTTAAGATAGATATTTAAGACTTTTTTAAATAAATCAGTATTTTTCTCTGCTTCTTTATCTAATATATTTTCTAATTCTTTATCGATTTTTATTTTAGAAATATTCTTATCAACTACTTCTTGATGTTTATTAAAATACTCAAAGTCAAGATATTTCATGTCATTTAAATCTTTAATTCTTGTAATGATATCTTCTCTAAAATCATATAAATCTAAAAGATGACTATTTCTTAAAAAATCCATTAAAGCATAAACAAATCGATTAAGTTCATAACCTTTATACATTTTAAGACTTAATATCAATTTAAAATCATATTTATCTAAATTTAAGAAATCTATAAAAGTTTTAATAGGAACTCTTTCCATTCTATTATCTATCATAACTTCATAGATTGTATTATTTGGTTCTATTAACTCATAAGAAGTTGTTTTTAAGACTTTACTTAATTTTAAGGCTATATCTTTATCTAGTTTTAAATTCTTACTTTCTATTATTTTTAATAAAGTTTGAAATAAAGTCATCTTACTTATAGTAACTAATTCTTTTCTTCCTTTAATATCAAGAGCAACTTCATATTTATTGTTATCAAGCATTATATCTAAGAGTCTTGAAAATATTTCTTTATTTTCAAGAATATAATTCAAAACTTGTTTATTTAAGATAATCTTTTGAAATTTTAAATAATCATATACTTTTAAATGTTCAAACTCATCGATTTCCAAATCAATATAAAAAGTATCTCTAACCATACTATCCCCTTCTTTGGTTCTTGATTATACCATAAAATAAGGGAAATTGCAAATTTTTTAAATTTTTTTGCTTACATTTTTTCTTAAAAAGTGGTATAATAATATGGAAAAAAGGATGTAATATGCCTTTCTTGGAGGGTTAAAGAAAATGTATAATGTTGGAGATTATGTAATATATTTAAAGGATGTTTGCTTAGTTGAAACGATTAAAGAAAAATATATGAATGATACTGATTATTATATATTAGTTCCAATTAATGATAAATCTTTAAAATTAAGTATTCCCGTTAATAATCCATCAATTCGGAGTTTGTTAAGTAAAGAAGAAGTCGAAAGAATGATTGATGATATTTCAAATATTGAAGTTATAACTGATAATGATAGAATGATTGAAGGAGAATATAAGAGATTACTAGCTGAAGGTAGTCATGAAGATTTATTAAAAGTTATTAAAACAACCTATTTAAGAAATAAAACTAGACTTGATAATAAAAAGAAAATAAGTGATAAAGATAAAAATTATATGGAAATGGCTGAAAAGTATTTATTAGGTGAATTTTCAATTGTTCTTGATATGAGTTATGATGAAGCAGAAGAATATGTTATTAGCAAAGTTCAAGAAGGTTTAGAACATGCGTAGTAAATATTTAGATGAAGATATTAGTTATTTAAAATTAAATAACAACATAATAGATATTCTAAAAGAACATAATATATTAAAAGTTCATGATTTATGGATTTTAAATCGGAAAGCCTTAAAGTCATTTGGTTTATCGGATTCTGATATTAAGCAAATTATTATTAAACTTGAATTATTAGGTATTGATTTAAATAAAAAGAGAATAAAATAAAGAGAAAGTTAATAGTTAAATAGATACTTTCTCTTTTACTTCTTTTACTAAATCGGCTAAAAACAATTCATCTTTATTATGCTTTTTCAATCTTTTATATTCATATAAATTATCAACTAACATTTTAATTCTTGATGCACCATAATAATTTTTTAAATATTCACTACTTTGGTTATAATATTTTCTTTGATAAACTATATTCTCTTTAGCAAATGTTTTAGGAGTTTTTTTACTTTTTATATATTCTTGATATAAGTTTTCATTAATAATTAACAATATTTCAAGTTCTGGTTTTGTACAATACTTAAATATATTTTCTCTTTTTACAATATGTTTTATATCATTTGGTATTTTTAATTTATCAGTTGGAGTATCTCCTATTCTGTAAACTAAAACTTCTTTATTATATAACCTAAGTTCACTTTTAATAAAGGGATTATCAAGACCTCTTATATTATAAGGTTTTAAACCTATTAAATCATTTCTTGTAAAGTTTAATTTATTGTTATCTAAAAGTAATTCCATTATAGTTTCTTCATTTTTACCTTCACACATTAATAAAATTTTCAATGCATTAATTCTTTCTTAAAATTCATTAAATATTCATAATTAATATCAGTATCAAAGGCATTACTATAAAACTTTTTACTTTTAGATAGTTCTGGTCTAAATTTATAATTTTCATATAAATTCAAAGCCTGAATTTTTTTATTATATTTTGTTATATAAATATTATCACTACGATTAAATAAATCTAATAATTCACAATAATGGGTTGTAAATATTAAAGTAGCATTATGTTTATTAACGGATTTATCTTTATATAAATTAACTAGATTTTCTACTAATGACTTATGAAAATGATTTTCTATTTCATCAATTATTAAATCTATACCATTTTTTAAAGAAAAAACTACAAAAGTAAATAAACTTAAACCTTTAACAGTACCACTTGATAAAATATTTAAAAGTTCCATATAAGTAAGTTCTTTAAATGTTTTATCACTATAACTTAATAAAAATTTATTTTCATTTAATAACTTAATTTTTTCTAAATGTTCATCAAATATTTTTAAAATAGAGTTTGTTATTTTTTCATCATTTATAAATAATTTATAGATATTAGTCATAGTATCAAAACTATAATATCCTAAATCATTACTAGATAAATATATTCCTCGATAGTTAATATTTCTAAGTAGTATATAGATAATTGATGTATCTTCTGGTAATTCATAGTTATAATTAACTCGCTCATATTTAGAAAAATCAAATAAATTTTTAGCATATGTTTTTTTATAAAGTCTTCTATATAATTCTTGATTTTTAAAAAGAATTACATTGTTATCTACTCCATCTTTATTTTTAAATAACTCTGTTTTATAACGATATAAATAACCATCATGATAAAAAGTAACATCTAATGATACTAATGAATCAAAATATTTAAATAAATCCGTTGCTAGCTTAATTCTAAAATTAGAAAAAATATCATAAACAAGTGATAATAATTCAACGGCTGTTGTTTTACCCGATGCATTTTTTCCTATAAAGCCTAATGTTTTATAAGTGAATAAATTAGGGGCTATCTCATGTAATTCAAACTCTTTATCTTCTACTGTTTTATTTGCAATTGGAACAAACGATATCGTGAAATTGTCTTCACATAATTTAAAGTTATTGGCTACTATTCTTAATATTTTCATTATCCACCTCTCAATATAATTATAACACATAAATTTTGAAAAATACATTTTTTTTGTTTTTTTTGTTTTATTTAAGTATAATAATATATTTTTATAAAATTTTCAAGTATTTTTTACAAAAAAAGAAAGTATTAAACTTTCTTAAAATCGGATGTTACCAAGAACCTCCGCCTCCACCACCGGAGCCACCTCCTGAAAAGCCTCCTCCAGAGAATCCGCCTCCACTTGATGAAGAACTTGGGCTTGATGTCATTGTCCGAGCTGCAACAGTCATTGTATTATCTATAAAGTTATTGAATCTTATAACATCAAAGGCTGTTGGTCCATAGTACCAGTCTGGTGCTTGCATTGAAATACTTTCAAATTTTTTTATCCATTTATCAGATACTCCAAGGACATAAGTAAATGGTAATATATCATAGAAATAAGTTGGATTTTCTAAAACCATTGCTTCAAGTTTATCTTTCTCGGCTGTTTCCAAAAAAGTTTTAAATCCTTTTAATTTTCCTAATACTTCTATACCATATTGATTTCTTTTTGATAATAATTTATAAAATACAATTATTCCAAATGCACATAAAATGCTAATTAGAGAACTAGGAATAAACTCAGGCATTTCCATTAAAGGTTCCATTAAAAAGACTAAACCTGGACCAAGCAAGAAAATACTTACTATAGATGCTCCAATTTTACTAGATTTTTTCATAGAAGTCTCGGTTATTATAATTCCTAAATAAGTAATACCAAAACCAAGAAAGATAAGTGGGAAAACTGATTCCATCATTAGGAAGTCATAACCAAGTTTATATAAAGGTGGCATAATTGCTAATAATAAAGTCGCTATATAAAAAATTATGAACACGAATGAAAAACTTGGCATTTTTTCATAAATTAAATCTTTGTTTTCTTTAGAATTAATACTTTTTAAGATTTTATTCATTGTTATATAGAAACTATTATATAAATCATCTTTAGTAACAAATTCTTCACCATTTTCATTTTTAGAAGAATTAGCAAATAAACCATTTAAGAATAATCTTTCTTCTTCTTTATCAGAGTCATAATCTTTAACCTTGACTATTTTAAAGTTTTTAGATTTAGTATTCTCTTCTACAATTTTTATATACCCTTTATTAGCAAGATAAATAAGCAAAGATGTTACATCTTGATTTAGAGCTTTACCATTATATAAGAAACCAACCTCTAAACTATTTTTCCCTTCAGGTGGATAAAACTCAACTGTTTCTACTGGTATATCATCTTTTCCATATTTATACCAAGCAAGAATAGTTAAACCTAAAAAGATAATTGGTACTAAATAATAAACTACGTATTCCATGATATTTGTTTTTTGTTTTATGAAATACCCTTCAGGTAACTCTAATCTAACTGTTAATGCTGAACCGGGATAAATAGTATTATTATATTTTCCAGTTATAACATTTCCATTTACTTCATATTCAACATCTCTTGTTCCGATAGTTCCATAACTTCCGGCTGAAAATCCTAATTTACTTTCGTCAAACTCTTTTGGCATTGTTATTTTAAAAGTAACACCTTCAATGGTTGTATCCCAACCAGTTCCAATTAAGTTATAATAAAGTTCATCAAAGTCTTTTTCTTTATCATTACCAATATTGTATTTATATTTAATTGTATAAGACTGATTACCTGTTAAAGTTCTTGATGCTGAACCTATTTTAATGATATAATTTCCGTTTTCTCTACTTGTCTCATATTCATTATCAACATCTATATCTTTAATTATAGCCCTATTTTTATAACTACTTCCATCTTCTCTTTTTACTTCATTTTTTAAAGGAAGGGTTCTATAAATACCATGTTTTGGTATATTAAAATATGCATTGATGTTCTCTTTTATATCAAAAGAATTATCTTCATTAACAACCATTTCAACATCAAACTCGGTAATCTCATATTCATAAGCTTTAACGTTTAAATTTGGTAATAGCATTATTATAAATATTAAAATTATATTTTTTATTTTTTTCATTTTAACTCCTTTCTACCATGAACCTCCGCCCCCACCGCCGGAGCCTCCTCCAGATATTCCACCACCTGAATCACCTGAACTAGAAGAACTTGATTCAAGACTTGATAAACTATCCCGATAAAAATTAGATTTAAATGTCATATATTCCATACTAATATCAAAGGTACTATTAATTTTATCTTTTAAATCAGATAACCCTAAATACCAAGTTGGACTTTGTAATTTTAAATATTCAAATTTTTTTATCCATTTATCTGATACCCCAAGAACATATGCAAATGGTAAAATATCATAGAAATATGTTGGATTTTCTCTAACTAATTTTTCTAATTTATCCTTTTCTACTGTTCCTAAAAATATTTTAAATCCATGTATTTTAGCAAACATTTTCTTACCATAAACAGTTCGTTTAGGCTCTATTTTAATTATATTTCTTATATATATCATCAAAATAACTATTATTATTCCTAATATTAATCCTATTAAATAACTAATATTTTTTATAATTATTGCAATACCACCATATAAAACTGGTATTAAAATTAAAGACAATATTACTATGATTATTAAATAAAGAAGAACTTTCTTTAATTTTAATTCTTGCTTAGAATAATCCTTTTCAATTATTTTTTGAACATTAAAAACATTATTTACATTAATTAATATATTATGAACTGTACTATAAAATTTCCACTTTAATTTAGCTAAAGTAATAAATTCTTTACCTTCTTCATCTGTCAAGGCATCTTTAAATAAACCATCTAAAAATAATCTTTCTTCATTGTTATTACCATCATAATCTTTATTTTTTATTATTTTTAATTTATCGTTTGTATCCATATCTGATATTTTAAGATATCCCTTATTTGCTAAATATATAAGTAATGAGATAACATCTTTTTCTGATGATTCTCCCTTATATAATTGCCCAACCTCTAAACTATTTAATCCATCCGGAAGAGAGAACTCAATTGGTATTATTTCATTACCGATATTTTTTTTACTTTTAATCTTACATATACCTAATATTATTAAAGATATAATTAAACAAATAATTGGTATAGCATAATAAACTATCATAATAAAGATATTATTATTAAAACTTAAATCTATTACTAAAGCCTTAACATTTGAACATGAAGACAATAATAAAAAGAAAACAAGAGACATATTAATTATTTTTTTCATAAGTCCCTCCTTTTCTCTAAAATTCTACTTTAACATTTTCTCTTTCAGTTTCGTTTGCTTCAAACATTTTTTGTTTCTTGAAACCAAACATATTAGCAATTATATTACTAGGAAACATAGCAACTTTATCATTCATAATTCTAGCTGCTCCATTATAATATTTTCTAGCATTAGCAATATCTTCTTCTACTTTTGCAAGTTGACCACTTAAATCTTTAAAGTTTTCATTAGCTTTTAAATCTGGATAAGCTTCTGCTATAGCCATTAACTTAGTAATTCCTTGAGATAATTTGTTGTTTACTTCAACCTTATCATCAGTTGACATCTTATCGTATGCACCATTTCTTAAAGATACTACTTCTTCTAAGGTATCTTTTTCATGTTTAGCATAACCTTTTACAGTTTCAACAATATTAGGAATTAAATCCCATCTTTTCTTTAAGTAAACATCCATTGTTGAAAAAGCCTCTTCAACCCGATTTCTTAACCCCACTAAACTATTATAGGTTGCAAATACATAAATTAATAGTAAAACTATTATTCCTAATACAATCCATAACCATGTCATATATTTTTCCTCCTTTTAAATATATTTTAATTATACTATTTTTAGGACTGCTAATCAAGACTTATTTTGATTTTCACGAATTCTTTCTGCAATTTCTTTAATCTTTCGAAAACGATGATTTAACCCTGACTTTGTAATTGCATGATTAGTCTCAAGACTCATAATTTGACTTAATTCTTCTAGGGATGATTCCGGATATTTTAATCTATATCTAGCTGCTTCTTCGATTTTTGTGTCCATTGCATCTAACCCAATTGTTTCCTCGATTAACTTAATATCATTAACTTGTTTAGTTGATGTTAACATACTTTTTTCAAAATTAGCCTGTTCACAGTTATTAAGTCGATTTGTCATATTCTTATGGTCTCTATAGATTCTTATATCTTCAAAATACATAACAGCCAAACTTGCTCCAATTATTCTTAAAAAGTCACCTATTTTTTCAGCCTCTTTAATATAAACCATATACCCTTTATCTCTACTTATTACTTTACTATTCAAATAAAATTCATTTAGTAATAAAGAAATGTATTTGGATTCTTCCAAGTAATCAATTTTAAATTCTAAATGATACATCGAAGTTTTAGGATCATTAATACTACCAGTTACTAGGAACACTCCTTTTAAATAGGCTCTTTTTTCATCTTCGGATTCAACTAAATAATCAGGTATGGTTAACTGATACTTATTATTTTCATCTAAAACTCCTAAATCTTTTAAAATAATATCCAATTTATCATTGATTACTATTCCATATAATCTATTCTTGGTTCTTGTTGTTCTAATTTCAGTTTTAACATTAATATTATAGGTTTCTTTAAATAAATTATAAATATGCTTACAAATAGTTGAGTTCTCAGTTATCAATTCTAAACCAGTATCTTGATGATAGCAATTTCTAAGAATGGCTGCAAGTTCAGCCATATTTGCATTTTTATTGCTATATTCATTACTGATTTCATTTTTAACTCTAGTTGTAAAAGACATATCTACTCCTGATTTAAACGTTTAATAATCTCGGTTGCTGCAATCATTCCATCATCAGCAGCTCCAACTAATTGATATAAATCTTTACTTATTACATCTCCAACCGCATAGATACAGTCAAGATTCGTCTTTTTATTCTCATCAACTTTTAAATATTTACCATCAAGGTCTAAATCTAAACCTGATAAAATATTAGGAGTACTTCCAATATAAACAAAGACAGCTGAAGTTGCAAGTTCGTGTTCCTCTCCATCTTGTTCATAAGTAATACCAACTAATTTACCATTTTCTTCTTTTAAAGAAGTGGTTAGACTATTATAAAGAATTTTAACATTATCATGTTTTAATAAATCTTTTAGCATTTTTGCTTGTCCTTTAAATTTAGGATATTTATTTAAGATAGTAACGGACTTACAAATTTTCGTAAGATATAAAGATTCAAGAAGGGCAGAGTCCCCTGCTCCTAAAACACAAACATCTTTATCTTTATAGAAGTTACCATCACATAATGCACAGTAACTTACTCCATGTCCAATTAACTCATCTTCGTTATCTAGTCCTAACTTTCTTGCTTCTTTACCAGTTGCTAAAATTAAGTATTTAGTTTCAAATTCTTTATCTTTTAAAATAACCTTGCATCCTTCTTTTTCTTCTTTAATATCAATAACCGTATCAAGTAAAATCTCAATTTCATTAGCCTTTGCTTGTTCATATAAGTTAAAAGCTAAATCAGGTCCACTTATTTCAGTAAAACCAGGATAGTTTTTAATATTACTTATTTTATTTAAAATACCTCCCATTGTTCCTTTCTCAATTAATAAAACATCTTTATTAGCATTTTTTAAGTAAATGGCTGCAGTTATTCCAGCAATTCCTCCACCTACTATGATACAATCATACTTATTTTTCATTTTTCTTTTCCTCCTTATTATAATTAATACCATATCTTAAAGATATTATAAAACATATTAAGCCAACTAGCAAGAATACTATGGAAATTACTTGAGCCATTTTTAAACTTCCAAGCATTAAACTATCAGTTCGCATACTTTCTATAAAAAATCTAACAATAGCATACCACATTAAGTAAATTGATACAAGCATTCCAACCTTAACTTTTTTTATTCTTTTAACTATTAATAAAATTATTAAGCCAAGTAAATTTAAAAGGGATTCATATAGGAAAGTTGGATGATAAACAACTCCTTCTATTGTCATTCCTTTAATTATAAACTTTGGAATATGAATATTTTCTAAAAACATACGTGTTGTTGGTCCTCCATGAGCTTCTCCATTAAAGAAATTACCCCATCTACCAATTATTTGACCTAAAATAAGTCCTAAAATAATAGCATCAAGATATTTAATTATTTCAACTAACTTCTTCTTATGAATTTTACTATAAATAAATATAGTTAAAAGTCCTGCTAAAATTCCTCCATGAATAGCTAACCCCCCATTCCAAATTGCTAATATTTCACTCGGATTAGCTAAATAATAATCTAAATTAAAGAGTACATAATAAATTCTAGCTCCTAAAAAGGCAAATATTATAACATAAAAAATCATATCTAAAAAAAACTTGGTATCCTGCTTAGTCCTTTTAAGTTCTAAATAGGTTATTAATCCTCCAAATATAACCCCACATAACATCGTTATCGAATACCAATATATTTGAATACCACCTAAATCAATTGCAACTCTATCCATGATATCACCTAAAATTAGTATATACTTATTTTCTAATTTTTGCAAATAGTTAAAAGAAAAAAGAGTCATGAACTCTTATTTTTCAGTATTATTTTCAGTATTATTATCTGTAATATCATCTAAAACATTTGAAACATCATTATCTTCAGGTAATTCCATACCAAGAGATGCTGAATTTTCTTTTGCAGTTGAAACAATAGGTGTAATTTCTTCTAATATTTCATAATCAAATTGATTAGAAGTACTAGCAGCACTTAAATAAAGAACAACATTATCACTTAATCTTGTATATGCTGCTAAAACATTAGTTTTGGCTGCGGTTAATTCATAAGTTAAATATTCTATTCCTTCGTAAGTTTTTACATCTCCATCTGATGCTGTATATCCTTTTCCTTGAAAGTTAGTTTGAATTGTCGTTTTATTTTCTTTTAAAGTATTATAAGCACCTGCTAAAACACCAATGGCTGTTGCCCATTTATTATCTTTAGATGTTAAAGTTAGCAAATTTCCATTTACATTATAATCCATAGTTTCTGGAATTTCAAAAGTATAACCATTAAAATTAACTTTACTAGTTGTTGCTACATTTGAAGCATCATTATCATCATTGTTAGTTTTATCTTTATTACCTAAAAATTTCATAGCAAATAATCCACCACCTGCAACAGCAAGAACTAAAACTAATCCAACAATTGCAAATATTAAATTTTTATTTCCCTTGGGTTTATCATCAACTGGAGGAACTATTGCATCCCCTGCTGGTCCTGGTTCAACAGGTGAAGTTGAAGTTATTGGTTCTACACCAGCAACTGGAGTAACTGGTGCTACAGGAGTAACTGGGGTTACCGGAGTAGCAGCAATTTCTGGAGCCGGAGGTGTTCCTAAAGTTCCTAAATTTTCAACTGATGGAACCGGAGATACTACTGGAGCTGGGGTTGAACTAGGTGTTGGAGCAATAGGTGGTAATGGTTCAACATTAACTTGAGGTGGTGTAGGAACTGGTCCTGCTCCTGGCAATGGTTGAATAGGTGCTATCGTTGGAGTTGGCATAGGAGCAACTGGGGCTGCTGGGGTTTCTGGTGTTAAAGATTCAATAGGAGGAGCTGGAGGTACTGGTGCTCCACCAACTGGTTGATTTACTGGTTCAACTCCTACTTGTACATTAGTTCCTGTTGGATTTAAATTTTGACCTTCTTGAGGTCCTAGATTATTATTCATTTTTCTTCCTTCTTTCTTTATTTTAATTTTTGTTCTAATACTTGAAAATTCGTAACTTCTTCAAGAATACTATTGGTAATCTCTTTACCATTACCACTTACTTCAACCACTAAAAATCCACCCTTATCAAGCCCAAAGAATAAAACTTCTTTATTTACATAGTAATTATATCTATTTAGATTTGTAAACATAATACCACTTAAATCAGTATATCCTCCAATATATCTTTCAAAGTTTTTACCATTTAACGTTATATTACCTTTTTTCTCTAAATACTTATAACTACCATAAGCTTTTTTAAATAAACTATTAATTCTATCAATTTCACTATTTTTATCTTTTGTAGCTAATTGATATTTAACTTCATAATCATACATTTTCTTATCTAAATTATAGTTAAGTCCAAAATGTCTTACTGAATAAATATTAGCATTATCATCAAGTTCTTGATACTTAATTGGTAATTTAATTCTAATATTATCATATGGTTCATCAGTTGCACTAGTAATTCTTTTTAATTCAGAAGTTATTTGATTACCTTGTACTTCACTTTTTAAATAATTAGCATAATTAGAAGCAGAATTTATCTTAATCATTTGAACTAATTCTTGAGGAATACTAACACCCATTGCCTTAAGTTCTATTATCAAGATATGATTCTTATCTAAAGTATACACTATAATTACATTTTCTTCAAGAGTATTTTCATTATTATGATAACTATTTTTATAAATATACCCATCATGACCATTATCAATTTTAATTAATCCTTCTGTAAAATCTGAATAATTTTTATAACTATCAAATCTTGTATATAAACTTAAACTACTATCTTTATCAACATATTCATAGATATTTCGATTTAAAATATTACTAACTAAAGTAAGACTACCACTTTCTAATCCTTCAAATTCATAATTTCCTGTATTAGATAAAAAATCTAAACTTCTAAAATTATCAGGTATTGTATAATTAACATAATAATTATTACTAGCAATCTCAACATCTTGACTAGACTTTAATAAGATTTCCACTTGCTTACTTTCTTTATATTCTAATTCTTTTTCTGGAATACTAGCCCTACTAACTAAAGCATATACTTCTTCTTGCATATCAAAATTATAAATTATATTATTAACACTATCAAGTAATATATCAAAATAAGTACTATTTGCTAAATAACTTATAAAAATTAATTTATCTCCTCGTTTAAAAACTGATATTAACACTTCATTATCTTCATTTTCATATAAAAGTTTATATCCTGAATAATTATTTTTAGTTAAAGTTGTATCTTCCATTTTTAAGAGATTATAATCTGGATTATTTTCTTTAATGTTATAGATTACTTCATCTATTAAGTCTTTTATACTTTGATATTTATTTTCTGTATTTAAAGTCATGATTTCTATATTTACTTCACTTTTACTTTTATGTCTTAATAATATTTTAGTATTAGTCTTTTCTTTTATTTTCCAAGTACTATCATAAACTAATTTATAATCATTAGTATCTAAAGTTTTTAAATAAGGTTTTCTTCCCATAATCAAAGAGATACTTATAATCAAAATTAATAAAATACTTAAAGCAATAGGAGTTATGAAAATAACTTTTTTATTTTTCATTAAATCTTGTATTTTTCTCATAACTTCACCTCTACAACAATTAAGTAATCAAATTCTTTCATAATAATTACTTGATAATGTTTATTTTCATAAATCTTTTTCGTATTGGTATTTAAAGTATTTTTAAATCCACTATTTTCTAAAGATTCTATGAATTCTAGACTTAAATTCATACTATCAGTATAGTTACTAATACTATTTTTATATCTTAAACTAACTATACCATCTTTATAACTTGCTTTTACTAGTTCTAAATTAATATTTTTTTCAATATTACCTATTTTAGAAAATTCTTTCCATTTGCTTTTTGGAATATTATTTTTAATTATTTCTTCATTATAACTTATATAATAATATTTTGATTTTAAATCTTGAAAACTAATCGTATCAATATCTTCAAAGTTTAAACTTTTAAATTTATCTTGAATTTCTTTTAAAGCTTCAACTTTTAAAAATCTTGAAATGCTTGTATTTACATTTTCTCCTAAGTTTAGACCAATAACTTCACCATTTAAATTGAATAATGGACTACCTGAAATATCTTTAGAAATTGGAATTGAAGTTTCTAAATAATTAGCATTTGCTACTAATATTCCTGAATTAGCCGTTAACCCAATCCCGGTTGAGGTTAAAAGATTAATTCCAACATCACTTACTTGTAAATTATTGGCATTACCTAATTTTACATAATTGTTCGTTTTATCTTCTAATTTTAAAATTGCTATATCAATATCCGGGTCAATCGTTACAATTCCATTTAGTTTTAAAGTTTTATCTCCTGATGTAATTTCAATATTTTGAGCATTTATTAAAGCATGTTCTAAAAACTTCCAAGTTGTAACCACTAATCCATCATCTATAATAATTCCATTAGCTGTCTTTACAACCGAATTATTATAACTTGCTGTTAAATAAACAATATTTTGTTTATTAGCATTATATATATTATTAATGGTTTCATTACTTAAACTATTTAATTTACTATAATCATAAATATCTGAATTATTTTCATAAGGTGGAATAATTGCTAAAGTATTTAGTTTTTCAACCGATGCTACATTATCAAAGTATAAGTTTAAATCATCTTCTAATTCAGTATATAAATAGTATAATTTATAATCATTTTTTAACTCTTTAAAGTAATAATGCAATATTAAGTTAGAAGTTACATATTCATATTCACTTCGGTTATCAGGATTTACTTGTTTTATTTTGATATTAGGTAATACGATAGTACTTATAATTAAATCAGAACTTGTGGTAATTTGAATATCTCCATATGAATTATAAATAACTCCATATTCACTTAAAGATAAGAATACTTTTGGTAAAGTCATACTAGAAACTAAATAATCTTTATATTCCCGACTATTTTCATCATAACCAGTTGAGGTTTTAGAATCTTTTGGAATATCCGGAAGATAGACTAAATTTAAAAAGTCTTCATGACGGTTATAATATTCTTCACTGGTCTCTGTTCCATCTCCCATTTCACCTAGTAATAAATAGGTTGTTTTTTTGGTTAAACTGGTTATTTCATTTTCTAATTCTTTATCTAAATCAGTTATTTTATAAGTCAAAGTATAATCTTTATTAAAGTTAGTCATGATAGTATTACTTTTATTAAATGATAAAGTTTCAAGACTAAAATTAAATTTTGTTGTTATAGCATAAACTGACAAAGTTATAAAGAATATAGTTATGATAATTATTATTTTTCGTTTCATGATTTTACCTCCAATTCACTTTTTAAAACTTGAACGATATATTGACTAGCAACCTCAGCTAAATCACCATTTAAATATACATCATGGAATGCTTCAGCTATTGTTTCGTGATAGATGTAATTGCCACTGTTGTCTTTAGCTATTGCATATTTAGAAATCGTTGCTCGCCAAGCATCAAAGTTTAAATTACCTCCTTCTTGCTGATACTTTTTATAGGCTTTAGTTAATATTTCATAAGCATAGGTACTATTGTTATGATTTTTAATCATTGTATAATATTTATCAACATTCTTATTATCAATTAATGTTATCGAATCTAAACCATAGTGTTTTAAAGTTGCTATAAATGCTAAATAATGTCCAAGTTCATGAGCAACCGTTGAATATTTTGTTGTTCCTTTAGGAAACCAACCTGTTGCTGCATTTTTATTAGCATTTAATTGTAATCGATCAGGATTTAAAAAGTATTTAGAATTTAAAATTAGTAAGGTTTTAATAGCCCAAGGATAACTAGACCTACTGTTAGAAGTTGCAAATGGAAAAGCCCCTTGAAAAGCCGCAATCGTATTTTCAGATATATCACCACCAGAATTAGCAATTGTTAAATTGGATAAATAGCCTCTAGCACTTGGGTAGTCTTGATAAATTTTTCCAATTACATTTCCAAGTTCTCTTGCAAAATTAGGATCTATCTCACATAAGTTAACTGCTGTTATTCCGTATTTTTTAATTATTTCATCTTCAATACTTTTTATTTCACTAGGGCAATTTACTTTTTGAACCTCTGAATCTTCAATAATTAGATTGGTAATATCACTTTTATTTTTAATTTTTACTCCTTGATATACATTATCATAAACAATAACTGTATCATATTCTCCTTTTCTAGTATAATTAACTGAAACTTTATTGCCTATATTTTCTGAACTATTATCAAAATAATAAGAATTTCTAACAAAGTTAGTCATGAATAAGCCAGCAAATAATAGAATAAGACCAACAAATGCTAATGAAAAACCAACTGTAATCTTTTTATCTAAACCATTCATGACTACTCCTTTCTATCCAAAACCTATTCTATTAATATTATAATATATTTTTTTACTAACTCCAAGTAGTTTAGCTATTTTTTAGAAAATAAAAACATATAATTTTGGGTTATATGTTTCTTTAACTTTTTATATTAAATTATATTAATAATATAATCATGATATATTTTTATAAATATTTCTATCTTTCTTGTTGACTTAAATATCTCATTGCTATATAATTAATTTTGGATATACTTAATTCGTTAGGTGCTATTCCCTTAATATAGACATTTTCAAATCATGATGTTCTCCACAGTTTAAAAATCTATTTAACGGGAGGTGGTACTATGCTTAAAAGAGAATTTTTTCTTCAAGTAGTAGTAGTATTACTACATATAGGACTTTCAATCCTAGCACTAGTACTAGCAATTTTACTAGCTAACTAGTGAAAGAGCACACTAACGAGTCTATACGTTAGTGTGCTAGACCTTATAGGAATAGTACCTAACCAGACAAATTAGGTATATCCTTTTTTATTTTATGAATTTTTTCTTCATGTATTCATATTATCATATTTTTTATTATATTGCAAGCATATTTTAACTTTTTTATGATTAAATAATTTTATATTTTTAAGATTTTTTTCAAGAATTCACCGGTATAACTATTTTCAACTTTAGCAACAACTTCTGGAGTACCTTTAGCAACAACAGTACCGCCACCTTCTCCGCCGTCAGGACCTAAATCGATTATATAATCGGCTGATTTTATAACATCAAGATTATGTTCAATTATTAAAACCGTATCACCATTTTCAACTATCCGGTTTAAAATAGCAAGTAATCTTTTAATATCAGCCATATGAAGACCAGTTGTTGGTTCATCTAAAATAAATAAAGTTTTACCAGTTGCTTTCTTTTGAAGTTCTTTTGATAACTTAACTCGACCAGCTTCTCCTCCAGATAAAGTAGTTGCACTTTGACCTAATTTAACATATCCAAGTCCAACATCTTCCATAACTTGAAGTTTATTCTTTATTTTTGGAAAATTCTCAAAGAAAGTTAAGGCTTCCGTTACTCGCATATCAAGAACTTCAGCAATATTTTTGTCTTTATATTTAATAGATAAAGTTTCACTGTTATAACGAGTTCCATGACATACTTCACATGGAATATACACATCAGGTAAAAAATGCATTTCAATTTTCTTAACCCCATCTCCACGACATGCTTCACATCTTCCACCTTTAACATTAAATGAAAAACGATTCTTGCCATAACCTAACATCTTAGCTTCTTTCGTATTCGTGAATAAATCTCTAATATCATCAAATACGCCTGTATAAGTGGCTGGGTTACTTCTTGGAGTTCTACCAATTGGATTTTGAGTTATAACAACTACTTTATCTAAATTATTAAGTCCTAATATTTTTTTATGCCGACCTGGTTTTACTTTAGATTTATAAATATAATTCATACAAGCATTAGCTAAGATTTGCATAACTAGACTACTCTTTCCACTTCCTGATACTCCTGTAACACAAGTGAATGTTCCAAGTGGTATCTTAACATCAATATCTTGTAAATTATTTTCACAGGCTCCCTTAATTTCAATGAATTTGTCATTACCTTTTCTTCTTGTTTTAGGAACAGGAATACATTCTTTTCCACTTAAATAACGACCTGTGATACTATTTTCATTTTTCATTACTTCTTGAGGAGTTCCAGCTGCAACCACATATCCTCCAGCTTCTCCAGCACCTGGCCCTATATCAACTAGGTAATCACTTGCAAGCATGGTATCCGTATCATGTTCAACGACAATTAAAGTATTTCCTAAATCCCGCATTTCAAGTAAGGAATTAATCAACTTCTCATTATCTTTTTGATGTAAACCAATACTAGGCTCGTCTAACACATATAAAACTCCTGTTAATCTTGAACCAATTTGAGTTGCTAATCTAATTCTTTGAGCTTCTCCTCCTGATAAAGTACCACTCATTCTTGACATTGTTAAATATTCAAGACCAACATTTTTTAAGAACGTAAGTCGATTAATTATTTCTTTAACAATTAATTCAGATATTTTCTTTTGTTCTTCATTTAACTTTAAATTATTAAACCAGCCTATAGCCTCTTTAATTGACATACAAGTAACTTCATAGATATTTTTGTCTTGAACTTTAATATTTAAAACACTATCATTAAGTCTTGCACCATGACATACTTCACATGGAAGTTCAATCATATATTGTTCTAGCCAATCTCTTATCCATTCACTAGAGGTATCCATATACCTTCTTTCAAGATTATTGATTACTCCTTCAAAATAATCTTTATTCTTGGTAACATTACCACTCCGACTCGTAATATTAAAAGTTAAAATATCAGGTGAACCATAAAGAATAATATCTTGATTTTTCTTACTCAATTTATTAAATGGTTTATCCATATCAATTTTATAATAATCACATACGGCTTTTAATCTTTTATATTCAATAGAATCTTGATCATCATTTAAAGTCTTAATACATTTATTATTTAAACTTAAAGTGGCATCTGGAATCACTAATGCTTCATCTATTTTTAATTTAACACCTAATCCTTTACATTCAGGGCATGCTCCATAAGGGGCATTGAAACTAAACATTCTAGGTTCTGGAGTTGGAATTGAATAATTGCAATATGGACAAGCATAGGTTGTTGAAAATAATATTTCTTCACCACCAACAACATTAACTAAAACTTTACCATTAGCAAGATTAGTTGCTGTTTCAATTGATTCATAAAGTCTACTTCTAATTCCTTCTTTAACTACAATTCTATCAACTACAACATCTATCTTATCTTTTTTATTTTTTTCAAGATTAATTTCTTCAGATAAGTCATGCATTTCTCCATTAATTCGAACTCTAATATATCCTTCTTTTCTTAAATTATCTAACGTATCTTTATGAGTTCCTTTTTCACTATCAACAACGGGTGCTAAAATGATTAATTTCGTTCCTTCTTCGAACTCTTCTATTTTATTAACAATTTCCTCAACTGATTGACTAGTTATTGGAATATGATGATTAGGACAATAAGGTACTCCAATTCTTGCAAACATAAGTCTTAGATAATCATAGATTTCGGTAACCGTTCCAACTGTTGAACGAGGATTTTTACTAGTTGTTTTTTGGTCAATTGAAATACTAGGTGATAAACCTTCTATACTATCAACATCAGGTTTTTCAGAGCCACCTAAAAATTGTCTAGCATAAGCCGACAAACTTTCAACATATCGTCTTTCACCTTCAGCATAAATGGTATCAAAAGCTAAACTACTTTTACCACTTCCTGATAACCCCGTCATGACTATCAATTTATTCTTTGGTAATTCTAAATCAATGTTCTTTAAATTGTTTTCTCTTGCCCCTTTAATGATAATCTTATCCATATCTAACACCTCTTTAAAAATCTAGTCTATTATAGCATAAATTTAGAAATTTTAACATAGAATTATGTGGAATTCCACATAATTTTATTTATGTTGAACTTTTAGTTATGTTGAACTTTATAAAAGAAGCCTCAAAAATAAAGACTTCTTAATAAAAAA
>CANQJD010000010.1 GCA_947624175.1 uncultured Bacilli bacterium | reverse complement strand
GAAATAGGTTCATCACCAGCATCTTCTTGAGGTAATATTTGCATTTCTTTTGTTACATCAAGTAATTCTTGATAACTAATAATTGCACTTTCTTCTTCAATAGCTTCTAAACTTGAAATAGTATCTTCTAACGACATTGGATTCTTTAACTCTTCTTCAACTTTTAATAATTCAAGATTAGCCTTAGCACTAGAATCTTCTTCTAAACTCTCAATTGTAGGCATAATCGGTGCATCCAAATCTTCAATTAAAATCTCAGGTTCACTTATTTGTATTTCTGGTTGTACTTCAATTTGAGACGTTTCTTTCTCATTTTGAAATAACTCTGTTTTTTCTTCTTCAAGATTTATAGTTTCTGAAAAATCTTCATTTACATCTTCTTGTGTTTCTGTTTTCTCAATTACTAGTTCACCTAAATTAGCTTCTTCCGTTTCTTCTAAAGATTCAACTTGAATTTTTTCTTCTACTTTATCTTCAGTACCTGTTTCTACTTGAATCTCTGCTAAGTTCTTTCTTTCTTTCCTTCTACTTATTAACTCAATTAAAGATAAAAGTAATATAACAAAAACTAGGAATCCTACAACACTTACCATAATCATAATTTCAAATCTTGTAAATAATTCCATGATTATCACCTCTCATATTCATAATTTAACATACTAAGTGCCGTAATAGATGCGGTTTCAGTTCTTAAAACTCTATTTCCTAAAGAAGTGCTTAGAAAACCATTTTCTATAAAAACATCTTCTTCCTCTTTTTTAAATCCACCTTCCGGACCTATTACTATAATAATCGTATCACACTTTTTATGATTTTGCAAAACATTTTTTAAGGTACTTGACACTTCATTAACACTTAATAAAATTTTTAAATCAAAATTTAGTTTTATAACCTCATTAATACTCATAATATTATAAACTTCAGGAACAATATTTCTTTTAGATTGTTCACTAGCTTCTTTAGCAATCTTTTGCCATCTTAAAACTTTCTTTTCCTTATCTTTTAGACTTAATTTAATAATACTATTCCTTGTTTCCATAGGAATAATCGAATACACTCCTAACTCAACACTCTTTTGAATAACTAAATCCATCTTTGCTTCTTTAACTAAACTTTGACAAATGATAACTTTTTTAGTCATTTCATTATATGTATCTAACTTTTCAATTATTATTCCCTTAACTGGATTTAATTCCGTTATCTTTACTATATACACAACTTCCTGATAAACAACTTCAATTAAAGAATCTATATTCATTCTCATAACCCTAGTTATATGATAGGAATCATCTTTACTTAATACTAAATAATTACCATCTTTTATATTTGTAAAATACCTTTGCATCTTAATCACTTCTCCTTAAGTATATCATAAATTTGCAAATTTTTCCAAAAAAAGACTTATTTTGTTTGACTTTCATAAAATATTATGATAAAGTTAATAAGCGAAGTAATTTTATATATAAAAAAGGAGGAATTATGGCAATTAAAGCAACTAGCAAAAAACCATTATTTGGAAATCGTCGTAGTCATGCACTTAATGCTACTAAACATATGCAAAAGTTAAATTTACAAAATGTAACTTTAGAAGATGGTACAAAAGTTAAAGTAACTACACGGGAAGCTAAAAAATATAGAAAAGATATGAAAGAAAAAGAAGATAAAGTTTCAGAGTAATCTTCTTTTTTTTATTCTTAAACATATATTTAACTGAGGTATATGAAAAAGATATTAAATGTTACTTTTACAATTTTACTTATTTATTTTAGTTTTTATTATACAAATAAAGTATCTAATTATATTAAAAATAAAGACCCCATTATGATTAAAATAAAAAGTAATTATAATAAATTTTATAAAGAACCAATCAATGCTATTATAAATGATAATACGATTATTCCTGGAGTAAGTGGTGTGGGCATTAATATTGAAGATAGTTATTCGAATATGAAAAAAGTCAATAGTTATTTAGAAAATATGTTAGTCTTTGAATCAATTAAACCAAGTATTTCTTTAAAAGATAATTTAGATAAATTAGTAATATCCGGAAATTCTGTTAATAACAATGTTAGTATTTTATTAAAAATAAATAATTTAGATATTTTAAAGTCTATAAATAATAAAGATTATAATTTAATTTTAGATTCTAAGTTTATTAATAATAATCTTGATTATTTAAAAAATATTGATAATAATATTGTTAGTAATAATATTCAAGAAGTAAGTGATTATTGTTACTCTGTTAATTTAAAAGAAAGTAATGTTTGTAAAACTATTCCTACTATTTATATAGAACCTATTACTTATAATTATGCTTATAATACTATGAAAAATTTAGAAAATGGTAGTATTTTAACTTATCAAATTATTAATCAAAATAGTTTAGTAGAACTTGAAAGAGTTATTTCTAATATCAAGAATTTAGGTTTTAAAATTGTAAGTTTAGATACTTTACTTAATGAATAAAACACATATGATATGTGTTTTATTCAAGTATTAATTTATAAGGATTACTTTGTTCTCCTGTACCAGATGTTATTTTAACATTACTTTTTAGATAAAGTGATGGAAGTGAAACACCAGTATCTTTTTTATTTACAAAATAGGCTCCAGCATTACCATCATTTCCTCTTACATTAACAACATAATAATTATATGTCTGACTTGGCGATATAAATAAAAGTGCTGCTGATTTAAATGTTAATGTTTCAAACATCCAAGTAGTATTTTTAGCACCATTTGAAAATCCAGATAACTTTTCTGTATTCCAGTATGTAGTATTAGCACTATAAGCCCAATCACTTGGATATAATAAGCCTACTTTTCCTGTCCAAGTAGATTTATTTCCATACCATATATAGCAGTTATTTAAATCAGATCTTTCTATTATATTAGAAGAACAAACTATATCTTTTCTTTCATCATTATAAATAACTTTTGCTAAAGCTACAAAAGGAGCATTCCCTAAATAATATTTTTTATCAGCAATCATCTGTACTGATGTATTTGAAAGTTTACTTAAATAGCCATTAGTTCCTTCTTCATCTTGATAAGTATTTAACCAATACTGAAGTCCTGCGGTTGTCCAATCATTTTTATCACTATTTGTACCAGTAACATAATTCCAAAAAGCTCTATCAGTAGTAGTAGTATCACCTATTGTATATTTAATTCCATTTATTGTATAATTCACTGGAAAATCACTAATTAATAAAGCATTATTTCTTACTATTTTAACATTTTCTTCATTATTTTCATCTTTAAATACTCCAACTATTCTCCAAACTTCATCATTGAATGTTACATAATTATTAACAGTTGGCCCTGAATAACGGTATTCTCTTATAGTTTCAGAGTTTGTTTCATGATATAAATTACCATCATTATTAACTGCTACTACTCCGCCTTCAAAACTTTCATTACTTCCAGAATAATTACTTACTAATTTACTCTTTACAACATCTACTAATGTATCATCATTTTGATATAATTCAACATTTATTTTTCCATTATAACTTTTCTTTAAGGCATTTTCACCTGCAGCTTCATCTATCCATAACTTTACTTTTAATACTTTAGTTGTCTTCAAACTATATCCTGTATAAATTATATTATTTGTTTCACTTAATAATTTAGATGCAAGATAGGTTTTTCCTTCATCATCTGAGACACTATATCTAATATAACTAGCATCAAGTGTTGTTCCAGTATCTCCTTCTAACTTAACATCATATTTTCCAATTTCTAAACTTCCTGTATTAGTTAAGGTTAACGTTATATCATTATTCTTAAATCCATCATCATAACTCTTTGGTACTTCTCCATCTAAACTTAAAGTTCCAGTTGTTTTTGCTTCTAAATTAAAGTTTCCAGTTTTAAAAGTTACTACTTCTTCTGTTTCATCTGAACTAGATAGTAAAGCAAAACTTCCACCTACAAATAAACTTATTACTAAAAGACTTACAACTATTAAAGTTTTCTTTTGATATTTTATATCTTTTCTTATTAATTTAGGTTCCATATCTCACCTACTTTATCCTATAAAGATATAATACAATATTTTTTAGTTTTTTACAATAATTTTAATGATTTTTTTTAGGATTTGTGTTAGAATTATACTAGGTGAAGAATAATGCAAGGGAATATAATTGAAATACAAGAAAATGTAATAGTTGTAAAATTAAGTGGTGATACTAGTAGTTTAGGTAATCTTGTTAATACTTATATTGCTTTTCAAGATACTAAAACCATTATTGGAGAAATTATTAAAGTTAAAGAAGATATATTATATGCTAATTTAGTTGGTGAAATTATTAATAATGACTTTGTCTATGGTATTACTACAAAACCTAGTTTAAAAGCTAATATCTTTTTAATTGATGCTAGTAGAGTTTCTACTATTTTAAGTTATCCTGAAGAAATAAGTAAGAGTTTATTTATAGGATTTAGTCCTATTTATAATAATTTAAGAATTAGTTTAGATTTAAATAAATTTTTTAATGGTCATTTTGCTATTTTAGGTGGATCTGGTTCTGGTAAATCTTGGTCTTTATCTAAAATTATTCAAAATGTTTTTCAAAATGGAAATAAAGTTCCTTATAAAGCAAGTTTATTTATCTTTGATACCTTTGGTGAATACCATAATTCATTTACAGGAATTGAAGCAGCTAATCCTTATATATCTTTTAAAAGTTATACAACTAATTTAGAATCAAACGAAGAAATCTTAAAAATACCACCTTTTCTTTTAGATGTTGATGATTTAGCAATTTTACTTAATGCAACCAATACAGACCAATTACAAATTATTGAAAAAGCTTTAAGTTTAGTTAGAATTTTTAAACAAGAAGATGCTAATATTTTAAGAATTAAAAATGATATTATTGCAAGAGCTATCTTAGATTTACTTTTAAGTGGAAGACCATCAGTTCAAGTAAGAGACCAAATATTCTCAATTTTATCTTTTTATAAAACAGAAGAATTAAATCTTGAAACTGTTTTAACTCAACCTGGGTATAATCGGGCTTTAAAACATTGTTTGATAATTGATGCTGATGGAAAACTTCGGGAAATGGAATTATTAACTGACTTCTTTTCACATTTTCTAATTGAAGATAGCTTAAAAGATTTACCGACAGCTAATGTTGCTTATACAATGGCTGATATTGAAAATGCCATTGACTTTGCCCTTATCAGTGAAGGTATGTTTAAAAGTGAAAAAATCTATGAAAATAATAACTTATTAAAAGTTCGAATTCATACATTAGTAACTGATTATTATCATACATATTTTGATTATCCTAATTATATAAGTAAAGAAAATTATATTAATTCTCTTCTAACTAAGGGAAATAGAAAAGCTCAGTTAATCAACATTAATATTAATTATGTTGATGATAGATTTGCTAAAACCATTGTTAAAATTATGTCAAAAATGTTATTTGATACTTTAAAAGTTTATAAACCAAGAGCCTCTTTTCCTATTCATATTATTTTAGAAGAAGCTCACCGTTATGTTCAAAATGATGATGGAGTTGATTTACTTGGGTATAATATTTTTGAAAGAATTAGTAAAGAAGGACGAAAATATGGAATATTACTTGGAGTTATTTCTCAAAGACCTAGTGAATTATCGGAAACTTCTCTATCTCAATCAAATAATTTCCTAATCTTTAAAATGTCCCATCCGAAAGATTTAGAGTATATAACAAGTTTAATTCCATATATGACTGATGAAATTTCAAAACGAATTCAAGTCTTACAACCAGGTTATTGTTATGCCTTTGGAACGGCATTTAAAATTCCAACGATTATTCGAATTGATAAACCAAATCCTACTCCAGAAAGTGATAATGTCGATATTTCTAATACTTGGTTTTTGGATGTTAAATAAACACTAGCGATAGTGTTTTTTAGTATTAAAATTTGACAAAAAGCATAAAATATAGTATAATGTACGTTGTATGGTGCATTATCCTAGTTAGATAAATGTATTCGAAGATGGGGCTAAAAATCCATCAATTGTACGATAATGATACTTTATATATATGCTGTTCTTGCCCAAAGAAGGGTGTGTATATAATTTTAGATTTAAGGAGAAGTTATAATGGCATATAATGTTATCCTTTTATCACTTCGTAATATAAATATGTACATGTCGTGCGTGGTTGACGGGATACCTTTTTGGTTGAAAGAAATACTGCAAAAGCGAATAAAAATACAGACTATCTATCAGGGAAAACCTCTAGGGTGTTTGTGCTATAAGGATTGAAGTGCGGACTAAGTGGTGATCGAGTGATCAAGATTGGTAACGCTTGATTGATTTCTTTAAATAGAAATAGCCAACTGGGTAACTAGTGGTAGAAATCAGAGAAAGTCAACTCGACCTCAAGCCGTAAAATTAATTTATAGCATACCATTACAAAACCATTTTAATAAATAAAGGAGCTAAAATGAAGAGGAAAGATACATGGATTATAAAAGCCTTCTTGCTCACTTTTTTTATTTCTTTAATCGTAAGTGGTATCTCAAATACAATTTCAACTTATTGTAATTTTTTTATTTTACTAGGAATTACAGTTGTAATTATTATTATAGGAATTATATTTGATATTATTGGTACTAGTGTTCTAACTGCTAAAGAAGCAAGTTTTCATGCGATGGCTTCTAATAAAGTTAAAGGAAGTAAAGAAGGAATTAAGTTAATTAAAAAAAGTAGTAATATTGCTAGTTTTTGTAATGACATTGTTGGTGATATTTGTGGAATTGTCTCTGGTTCAATGGGAGCCATGATTGCAATTACACTCAGTAATTTAACTACAATTAATATTACAATTACAGCTTTACTTATTTCAAGTTTAATATCAAGTTTAACGGTTGGTGGTAAAGCCCTAGGTAAAAAATATGCAATTAAAAATGCTGATAAAATTGTTGCTGTCGTTGGCAAAATTTTAAATAAATTTCGTTTTAAAAAAACTGCTTGAATTTTCAAACAGTTTTTAATTTATTGTTAAAACGTAAGGACTATCACTGGTTCCATCACCACTTGTTATTTTAACATTACTTTTTAAATATAATGCAGGTCGAACATTATAATCATACATAAAGGAAGTTTGATAAACATCATCAAGACTATCTAATTTAGTATAATTTGAAGTTCCAAGGCTTCCAGATCGACCTAGAATCATAGCAGCCCAAGTGGCATCACCTCTGCTAATAAGCCAATTACCATTATTCAAAATATCTTCCATAGTATTATACATCCAATTATAATTTTTTTGATTTAGCATAACATGCAGTTTAAGATTCCAATTTTTAGATAAATTTGCATATCCGACATCACTTGGATACATTAAAGCGACTTTCCCTGTCCATCTACTTTTTTGATCACTGAAAATATTGCTTTCATCTCGCTCATGAGTATATGCCAAAATAGTATTATCATAATTTGAAAAACTATTTGTTGCATCTATATGAATATTTCCCAAATAATAATTGGATTCTCTAATCATAGTTTTAGAAACACTTGAAAGATAGTTAAAATATCCTTTATTTTCTACACTTTCATCCGTTTCCGTATTTAGATAATATTGTAATCCAGAAGTTGTCCAATCTAATTTTGCATTACCATCTTCAATTTTATTCCAATAAACACCCTGACTATAATCAAATGGCTCCTTTGTTTTTATAATATAATTTGTATTGCTAATTTGATAGTTAAAAGGAATTTTATCACTTTCTAATAATTTGTTACTAACTATTTTTACAAATTCCTCATTTTCTTCTTCGAATACTCCTATTATTCTCCATAACTCATCATTAAATGTTACATAGTTATTTACAGTAGGACCAGAATAACGATATTCTCTTATTTTTTGGTTAAAATCAGTTTCATTATATAACTCACCATTTGTATTTATTGCAACAAGTCCTCCAGTAAAATCATCTTTACTTGATTCAGAATATTTTACTAATTTACTCTTAATTACATCTTTAGCATACTCGCTTTCTTGAAAACTATTTATTGCTACTTTAGCTGTAAAAGTTTTATCCATATAGTTATTATCTGCATTATAATCTAACCATATCTTTACTTTATAACTACTACTTTCATTAGGTTTTAAATATCCCCCTACTTCGATATATTTATTTTCTCCTAATGTTTTAGGTTCATTATAACCTTTATCATCATTATTAATTATATATCTTATTACACTCTTAAATTCCGGATTTGTACTTGTTTCTTCTAAAGTTACATCATAGTAAGAATCTACATTTCCAGTATTTTTAACCATAAATGAAAGTTCTTTATCTTGACTACTTCCTTCTTTATCACTCATGGGATACATATCAGTAAGATTTAAAAACTCTGTTTCACTATCTACAAATGTTACTTGTAAAGTTCCAACATTTATTACATATGGATTAGTTCCTACTTGGGTACTCCTTAAAAGTGCATAACTTGAACCTAATAATAAAACTAAACTTAAAGATATCATTAAAATCATTATATTTTTTCTTTTCATAAACTTCCTCCAAACATAAAAACACTTAAAAATCTAGTAACTAGGTTACTAATTCTTAAGTGTTGTTCTTTTATTATTTTTTTTATAGAAAAATACTTAGGTGCTATACCCCCCCCATGGTTAACAAATTGTTAACATATAAGTTTGATACATTACTATTTTTTACCATATGAGGACTCCTTTCTTTCTATTAAAAATTTCTATTTCTTAAGAATGGTGGAAAATCATATTCTGATTCTCCTTCATCATCATCGTCATCATCATCCATGATGGTGATTTCTTTATTTTTACTAGCTTGTTGATCATAGATTTGCTTTTGAGGTTTTTGTTTATTAAATCCCGTTGCTATAACGGTTACAATAACTTCATCAGTTAAATTTTCATTGATAACAGAACCAAAGATTGTATTAATATCATTATTAGCAGCATTTCTGACTACTTCAGCCGCTTGTTCAGCTTCAAATAAAGTTAAGTTAACACCACCAGTTATATTAATAATAGCATCAGTTGCTCCAGTTATTGATGTTTCAAGAAGTGGTGATGAAACAGCTTGTTTAGCCGCTTCAACAGCCCTATCTTCACCCATTCCAATTCCAATTCCAATAATGGCATCTCCTGATTTTTCCATAACAGCTTTAATATCAGCAAAATCCAAGTTAACAAGTCCAACAACGGCAATTAAATCAGATATAGATTGCACACCACGACGAAGAACATTATCCACTTCCTTGAAAGCTTCAAGAAGTGGAGTTGATTTATCAATTATTTCTCTTAATCGATCATTTGGAATAACAATTAAAGTATCAACATGTTTCTTTAATTCTTCAAGACCAGCCATCGCATTTTCCATTCTTCTCTTGCCTTCAAATGAGAATGGTTTCGTGACAATAGCAACAGTTAATGCTCCTAAACCTTGAGCAATTTCAGCAACAATGGAAGCAGCTCCCGTTCCAGTTCCACCACCCATGCCACAGGTAATGAAAATCATATCCGCGCCCTTCAATGCTTCTTCAATTTCTTTCTTGGATTCAACAGCTGATTCTCTTCCTACTTCTGGTTTTCCCCCAGCTCCTAATCCTTCCGTTAGTTGTTTTCCAAGTTGAATCTTAACATCAGCTTTCGATTTTGATAAAACTTGATAATCAGTGTTAGCAACAATAAACTCAACACCTTTTACACCTGTTTCAATCATTCTATTGACGGCATTGCCGCCTCCACCACCTACTCCAACAACTTTTATCTTGGCTAATTGATCCATTTCTAATCCACTAAGCATATTCTTTTTCCTCCTTAATTGCTTTCTAAGTAAGTTTTCAATTTATCAATAAGATTATTTTCTGTACTTACTTCCTTCTTCTTCGATGACAATTTTTTAATTGCCTCATCACTAAGCATTGTATATTTTATATCTCGAAATTTCATTTTAGCATCATAATACTTGATAAATCCTAAACTTGCTGAATAAATATTACTTCGAACTCCTAAAGGAATAATGTTTGTACCTATCTTATCACATTCAAATTCTCTATCAAGTAAATATGGGAAACCAACTAAATTGGTTATTCCTCCTGTAACCATTATATAACCAATCTCGCGATTTGTTAAGTTGTTTACTTCATTTTTTACATTTTTTATTATTTCCATAAGTCGAGCTTCCACAACTTGACTTAATTCTAATTGATTTATTTTTATCTCTTCACCAGTTAAATTAATAACTTCTGCAATATCATTACTATCTGCATATTTTGAACTCGCAACAGCAAAATTCTCTTTTAAAGAACTAGCATACTTTCTTTCTATTTTATATACATAACTTATATCTTTATCAATCTTACTACTTCCAAATAAAAGGGTTGTTCCTCTTATCATGATTCCTTTATTAAATACAGCAATCTCGGTTTTTCCATAACCAATATTAACAACCACTCCTACTTTCATATCAGTATCATGATTTTTACTTTCAAAGTAATCTCCAACAATTCCATAATTAACATCAACTACTTCTAATCCAACTTCATCTAAAAGTTCAAGATATGGATACAAAACTTCTTTTTCAACTGTTGCAACTGCACACCTAACTTCTAACGTTCCAGTATTTTGACCTTTTGGATCAACAACCTGAATTCCATTTTCAAGTTCAAACATAATTGGTTCTAAATAAACAACTTCTAAATTATTTGATATATTTTCACGAACGGCTGAACCAATTACTTCTTTAATATGATTACCAGTTACAACTCCATTAACATTAATAACTGCTGTTTCGATTGAAGATTTTGCTTCTTGTAATGGAAAATTTAATAAGACTTCTTTAATTTCAATTCCTAAATCTTTATTTATATTAGAAATAGCTTCTTTTAAACATTCTATTACTAAATCTCTATCTTTTATATAACCTTTTTTAATACCTTTACTTTTAACATTAGTAGATGCTAAAACATAAAATTTATCATTACTTTTTAAAGCAACAACAATTTTTATAGAATTACTGCCTAAATCGATACTTGTATAAATCACTTTAACACCTACCTTATAATATAATTATACATGATTATAAATTTTTTTCAAGACAAACTGTGAAAAAAATAAATGTAATTAAAAGAAATCACATTTAATTCTTATAAAATTAAGTACAAAAATAGCAAATAATATAAATGCATCTTTAAATTTATAAAGAAAATACTCGTCAAGTGCCACTAATTTATCAACACCACTTACAACCCAACTTTCTAAGTAACTTGGTTTAATTTTCCCAATTGGAAACATATGGCTAATAATTATATTTTTTTCAATTAAATTGAGTTCATATTCCTGGTTAGCATTATTTAAAGCAAGAAAAGGATGAATCCTTGGTTTATCTAATCCTTTAGTATCAAGATATTCACTTTCATTAAAGTAATCATGTAATAAAGCACCTCTGGTTGCAGATATATAATCTAGTCCTAAATGTTTAGTTATAAAATATGTTACTTTAGCAACTTTCATTGAATGAATATATCTAGTTAATCCATGATGATGATCCTGTTTTAATGATTGATATTTTTTTGTATTTATAATTGGATATGCTATTTCTAAAAATGTAAGTTTTACCATATCTAACACCCATACTAGATTATAACACTTTTAAACTTAATGTCAAACTAGTTTCTTCAGTTTTTTGCAAAAAAAACTAAAATTTACTTGCCAAATTGTTTAAAGTATGTTATTATTGATATGTTTTCAGATGGCGAGATAGCTCAGCTGGCTAGAGCAATCGGTTCATACCCGATAGGTCGAGGGTTCGATTCCCCCTCTCGCTACCAAATGAAATTAACCCTTATTTTATAAGGGTTTTTGTATTTTATTATATAAATTTCATTTTTAATATATATATTATAAATTTCTATAAAAACATATGAAAATTTAAGTGTAGGCAACAAAAAGGCAACACTTTCTTTTTTTGTGTTGTGCCATAAAATTGTGCCATAAATTAAAATTTTTAATCATTTGATCGAAGTTTTAAGCTTCATCTTACTTCCAAATGAAATTAACACTAGCAATAGTGTTTTTTTAATTTACTTCTAATTGATTAAATTCAAAATACTTATTAAATAAGTTTTCACCATAATAATCTATACCCCAAAATACAGAAGAATTTAAGACATAAAGCTCATTATTATTATTTATACTTTCAAGTTGAACATTTAAAAGATTTAATTGAGAAAAATTGGCTAAATAATCATTATAATCATTTATATCAGAATTTGAAATAATATTATATTTTTTAAGATTTTGAGCAACAATAATTTTTAATTGTTCTTCATTTATTAAACCAAAATGATTAATACAACTTATTTTAGAAACATATTCTTTATAGTTAATACAGTCTTCTAATTTAACAACATAATTATTAAAATACAAATCTGGTAAATGTTTAAAATGTTTAAAGGATTCTAACATTGGATAGTTTATATATAATTTTCCATTTTCTGTTTCATTATCAAAATATTTAATCATTTTTTTGATTTTATGTGAACTATATTGTGGTGATTGAGGATCAAAATCAAAAATCAAAAATGTTTCTGCAAAATTACCTTTAAGAAGTTTAGAATAATTATACATATCTCTTTTTTCTTTGGCTTTTAATGTAATTAACGTTGTAACATCTAAACCATAATCTTTAATTAATTCATCGTATAAACCATATATGTTAGTCCCAAAAGCCACATATTCTTTTTCTTTACCATTAACATTAAAGTATTTATCTATTATTAAATTGCAAAATTTCTTTTCTGCTTTTTCTCCTTCACAAATAAATAAAATCTTACTCATAATCAGTAAACAACCCCTCTCTATATAATTTTTCAATATTATGTGCTTCTCTTAATTCTTTATCGGTACAAGAAGCCAAATTTTTTAAACTAGTTGGTGTTATTATAAAACAGCAATCTGGTCTTGTTAATCTATTAGACATTAAATAAGTATTATGACTTGTTAAAATTGATTGAAATCCTTGATATTCATTTAAATTACGAACAATATTGGCTGCTAAATCAAAATGATAAGTATAATCAAATTCATCAATAAACAAAAATTTAACATCAGAAAAATAAATTTTAAAACAATAATATAGCCACAATGCTTTGGTTCCAGTTGATGCTAAACTATCAAAAGTAGTTATATTATCTCCCATTTTTACTCCTAAAAAATTACCATTTAAAGCATTAATTTCTACTAAATCATAATCAATTTTGTTTTGTTTTAAAAACTTTTTAAAATCATCAATTTTATTATTTTCTATTATAATTCTATCTAATCCATTAATTTTATTTTCAAGTCCAATAAAAGAAAATGAATCAACACTTCTAAACCATAGCATACCTTTTACAAAATCAAGCATTTTAGGCAAAGCGAAATCATCATTAAAAATAGTATTATTGCAAATATATTTTACAATTGATAAGTCTGAATTATATTTAAAATTCAAAGTTTTAGCTTCTTCTATTTCAATGATTTTATTATCAGGATTTAAAAAATCATATTCAATTATTTTTTTACCATTATAAATTACTTCTTCATAGATTAAATTATATAAATCTTTTTTCCGATATTTATAAATTATTCTATTATTATCAAATTTAAATTCATAATAAAATTCAGCATATCCTAAATTAGATTTTAAATTTAAGTAGTTATTATTAATTTTTATATTCATATTTTTAGATTTATCAAGTAAATGAAAAGTTAAATCAAAGATAGCAATTCCTAAATTAGTCTTACCACTTCCATTGCTTCCATAAATAACGGCTTTATTAATTAAGTTATTTTTTATCATTTCTTTATTAAATTGATAATCATTATGTTTTTCTAAATCAAGTATTATTTCATTTTCAAAACCTTTATATCCTTTTACTTTAAATTTAGCTAGCATACAAGTCACCTCTTATTAAGTATATATCTTTTATTTTAGATAGTCAAGATTTATCCGTATTTTTTTTACGGATGTTTAATACTTTATTTATCTTGACTACTAATATTTTTTATACTAAAATTAAATCGGTGATAATATGAAGAAGGTATTAGTAATAATTACAACTATTTTAATTATCCTATCCCTTGGTTTTCTAGCCTTTAATACAGTTAAATATGTTGAAATTAAAAATAAAGTTCAAGATATAAAAATTAATTTAAATAAGTTAGAAACTAATCAAGATGATAATAATAAAACTTATCAAGCCAAGGAAGAAGAATACGAAAATTTAAAAAAGGAAATGGAAGATAAAATTAAGGAGTATGAAAAATGGCAGGAAAAAGTAGGAAAAATAAAAGAAAACTTAGAATAATTTGGCCTTTAACTTTAGTTTTAGTTCTCTTAATAAATGCTAATATCTTAATCATAATAAATAATCAAAATCTAAATAAAGAATATCAAAAATTAACGAAAACTTATGAAGATAATTCCAAGAATTTAACTAATGATTCTTTAAAAATTCAAGAAATTGATGAGAAAATAAAAAGTCTTAATAATATAGAAGAAGATACAAATAATTTAGAAGGCGAATATTTTAAAGCCATTAAAGATTTAGAAGATAATATTTTAAATCATAAATCAAATAGTAAAATTGCTTATTTAACTTTCGATGATGGTCCTTATTATAATACTTATAAAGTTTTAGATATCCTAGATAAATATAATGTTAAAGCAACTTTCTTTACAACGAGTATTAATGGTGAAAATTGTTTTGATAATCCAAAAGAGAAATGCTTATCTTTATATAAAGAATATGTTAAACGAGGGCATACAATTGCTAATCATACATTCACTCATGGTATTTATAGAGGGTTATATAGTAGTACAGAAAGTTTTATAAATGCAGTTAAGAAGCAAGAAGAAAGAGTTAAAACGGAAACGGATGGTTATGTTACTAATATTGTAAGATTTCCTGGGGGAAGTTCAACTGCTGGTAGTCTCAAATCTTCAATTATTGCTGAACTTCGAAATATGCATTATGGATATGTTGATTGGACAGCGGAAGATGGAGATGGTGGTAATTTAACCTCAACTGATATGGCTTGGAATACTTTAACTTCAACAATTAATAGTAATATTGAAGTTATCTTATTTCATGATTATAATCCTTATACAACGGAAATATTACCGAAAGCTATTGAATACTTACAAAATAAAGGTTACTTACTTCTTCCATTGTTCTATGAAAGTAATATGATTAATAAATAGTAAAACATTTTATATTCTAATTTTAAGGAATATTTGTTATAATTGTATTGGAGGTCTATATATGATTAATATTAAAGATTTAAGCAACTATGAAACTACTAATAAAGGTTATGGTGGTCATAGTGGTAGTAAAAAAAGCCTTATCATTGATAATAAAGACTGTCTAATAAAATATCCTAAATTAATTAAAAATATAGATTTTCAAAGTTTATCTTATACAACTAGTCCCTTATCAGAATTTTTAGGTTCAAATATTTATCAAATTATAGGAATTGATACTCATGATACAAGTCTTGGGATTTTAAATGAAAAATTAGTAGTTGCTTGTAAAGATTTTTTAGAAACAACTGAAGAAATCATTGATTTTAATGCTATAAAAAATAACTATAATGAAGAAATAGAAAACTTTTTAATTAAAAATTCATCATCTAGTGAAAACCAAAATAATGATTTAGAAAATATTTTATACATAATGGAACACAATGATTATTTTCTAAAAGTTCCATCTCTTAAAACAAGATTTTGGGATATGTTTATCATTGATGCTTTTATAAGTAACAATGATCGAAATGAGGCAAATTGGGGACTTATTTATAATAAGGAAACTAAAAAATTAAGACTTTGTCCTGTCTTTGACAATGGTGCATCTTTCTATTCTAAAAGTGATGATAGTAAATTAATTGGAATTTTAAATGATGATTTTAAATTTAAACAAATGGTTTATGATAGTTCTATTTCTATCTTTAAAGAAAATGAAAAAACTATAAACCCTTTAAAATATATTGAAAGTATGAAAAATAAAGATTGTAATCAAGCCTTAATTCGTATATTTCCAAAAATAGATTTAAAGAAAATTAAAGATTTATTTGATTCTATTCCAAATAGTTATCAAGATATAATTGTTTTCAGTGATATTCAAAAACAAGTTTATTATAAATCATTAGAATATAAATATAATATTTTTAAAAATATATATGATAAATTAAAAGGAGGATTATGAAAAAATATTTAAAAGAGATTATTATTATCTTACTCCAAATTGCTTTATTTTACTTATTACCTCTTATTATTAAAGGTGATATGGTCATAGCCATGATACTTATTTTATTACTTGGAACGTTTACTCTTACTTTAATTATCAATGTTATATCAAGTAATAAACTTAAGTATTTCTATCCTTTAATTGCTATCATTATCTTTATACCAAGTTTATTTATTTACTACAATTCAAGTGCTTGGATTCATGTCATTTGGTATTTAATTGATAGTTTATTTGGAGAAGTAATTGGAATTTGTATTTATAAGTTAAAGAATAATAAAAAGTAATGTCAGATAAAAAAATCTGATATTTTTTTTATTTTTTTCTTGACAAAGAAAAACAACTATTGTATTATTGTATTAGTTAATTGATACAGGAAGGAGAAATATGGAGTTTTTATTTGATAATGAAAGACCTATTTATATTCAGATATCCGAAGTAATAACTTTAAAGATTATCTCAAATGAATTTAAACCTGGAGAAAGATTACCATCCGTAAGAGACCTAGCCCTGCTTGCTAAAGTAAATCCCAATACCATGCAAAAAGCCCTCTCCTATTTAGAAGATATAAAGTTAGTTACAACGGAAAGAACTAATGGAAAGTTTGTAACAACTAATTTAGAGATAATTAAAAAGGAAAAAGAAAAATGGGCTCATGATAAAACTTTAAAGTATTTACAGGATATGAATATTTTAGGTTATAGTAAAAAAGAAGTAATTAAATATTTGGAGGAAGAAAAATGAATTTATTAGAAATTAAACATGTTACTAAAAAGTTTGATGATAAACTTATATTAAATGATATTAATTTAAAAATTAAACCGGGTAAAATCTATGGTTTACTTGGTAAAAATGGAGCTGGTAAATCTACTTTAATTAAATTAATCAATGATTTATTAACCATAAATGAAGGAAGTATTCTTGTAAATGGTAAGGAAATTGGCGTTGATAGCAAGAAAATAATTTCTTATTTACCAGAAAGAACTTATTTAGATAAAACTTTAACCGTTCAAGAGACTTTAGAATACTTTAGTTTATTCTATGAAGATTTTGATATAGAAAAAGCTAAGAAATTAGTTCAAGATTTAAATCTCAATTTGAATCAAAAGTTAAATAAAATGAGTAAAGGTATGCTTGAAAAATTACAATTAATTCTAGTTATGTCAAGGAATGCTCTTTTATATATTTTAGATGAACCATTAGGTGGAGTTGACCCAGCAACAAGAGATTATATCCTAGATACCATTTTAAATAATTTTAATGAAAAGGCTAGTATTATTATTTCAACCCATTTAATAAGTGATATTGAAAGAATATTAGATGAAGTAATTTTTATTGATAAAGGAGAAATTGTCTTAACTATGGAAAGTGATAAATTAAGAGAAAAAGAAAAAGCTTCAATTGATGAAGTATTTAGGAGGATGTTTAAATGTTAGGTAAAGTTTTAAAATATGATTTAAAATATATTTATAAAATATTAGGAGTTTTTTATCTTTTAACTTTTGGAATGGCTATTTTAACAAGAATACTTTTAGGTTTTGATAATTCGATGGTCATGCATACTCTAGGACTAATATCAAGTGGTACTTTAATTGCTTTATTCTTTAATATTTTAATTAATAATTTCATGAGAATTTGGGTAAGATTTCGGAAGAATATCTATGGAGATGAAGCTTATTTAACTCATACTCTGCCAATTACCAAGCAAACTATCTATAATTCTAAATTTCTTGCTTTACTAATTACTACTCTAACTAGTTTCCTAGTTGTTATATTAAGTATTTTAATTGCTTATTTTAATAAAGAAAATCTAATAATCTTTAAAGATATGATTTTAGCTAGTTTTAGGGATATGACAGGTTTTAGTAATATTTCTCTAATTATAATCTTAATTATCATACTAATCCTTGAAGTAATTTTCATGGTTCAAATTGGTTATACAGGTATGATACTTGGGCATAAAGGAAATCAAGGTAAAATTGCCAAATCAATTGGAATTGGCATCGGTATTTATTATTTAGTTAGTTTATTAAGTCTGCTCCTTTTATATATCATTGCTCTTTTTACACCTAATTTAATGGATATGTTTATATCTAATACTTTTTCTAGTCCTAATACTTTTAAAGTTATCTTAATTGGATGTTCAGTTTACTATTTATTATTAATAATTATTTTCTATTTTATTAATATTAAGAATTTAAAAGTTGGTGTTAATCTTGACTGATATCGATATAGTTTTAAAAAATCTCGAGAAATCAACTTTTAGAAATAAATTTCATTTAAAAGACAAAGATATTTTATATATTAAAGAAAAAGGTTTAAGTAAAATTGAAAGTCATGCATATGATTTTATCAAGAAAAGACTGGCTCCAAGTTTTATTTCAAATGATGGGAAGCAAACTCCCATGCGAGGACATCCCGTTTTTATAGCTGAACATGCAACAGCTACTTGTTGCCGAGGTTGCCTAGAAAAATGGCATCATATTAAAAAGGGACATGAATTAAGTAATGAAGAAATTGATTATGTTGTAGATGTAATCATGACTTGGATTAAAAAGGAATTAAATAACCAATGATTTAATTCTTTTTTTAATATTCTCTTGACAAATGTTATATACTGTTATATAGTGTATATGGAGGTGCAAATGAAAATAATTATTAGTAATAGTAGCCCTACTCCAATCTATGAACAAATTAAAAATACCATTATCAATCAAATCATATCTGGAGAACTTGTAGAAGAAGAACCCTTACCTTCTATTAGAACCCTTGCAAGTGATATTAATATTAGTATTATGACGATTAAAAAAGCCTATGATGAATTAGAAAAAGAAGGTTATATCTTTCAAGTTCAAGGTAAAGGTAGTTATGTTGCTAAAAGAAATTCCGAATTGATTAAAGAAAATGCTTTAAAAGAAATCGAAAATTATTTAGAACAAGCTATCTTACTTGCTAAACAATTTGATGTATCAAGTCAAGAAATTATAGATTTAATTAAAATATTAATGGAGAGTGATAAGGAATGAAAAATGTAATTGAAATTAAAAATCTAAAGAAAAGTTATAAAGATAATTTTGAACTAGGACCAATTAACTTAAATATTCCAAGTGGTTTAATTATTGGATTAATTGGTGAAAATGGTGCTGGAAAAACAACACTTTTAAAATCGATTTTAAATGTTGTTAAAATAAATGAAGGTTCAATTAAAATATTTAATAAAGATTTTAAAAAGGAAGAAAATATTATTAAAGAAGAAATCGGAGTTGTACTAGACAATACTTTCTTTCCTGAATTATTAAGTCCAAATGATATTAATATTATCATGAAAGGTATTTATAAAAACTTTGATAGTAATTTATTTTTTAAATATTTAAAAGATTTTAATCTTAATAGTAAAACGATAATTAAAGAAATGTCGAAAGGGATGCGGAAAAAGTTGGAAATTATCACTGCTCTTTCACATCACCCCAAACTTTTAATTTTAGATGAACCAACCAGTGGTCTTGACCCCGTAGTAAGAGATGAAATCTTAGAATTATTTCAAACGTTTATAAATGATGAAGAACATTCCATTATCTTTTCAACCCATATAACTTCAGACTTAGAAAAAATTGCTGATAAAATTATTTTTATTGATAATGGAAAAGTTTTATTAGAAGATGAATGTCAAGAAATTCTTAATAACTATGGTATTTTGAAATGTAGTTTAGAAGAATTTGATAAAATAGATAAAGATGATATTATCTCTTATAAGAAAAATAAATATAACTGTGAAATATTAATTAATAATCGTTCTAAATTAAAGAAAAAGTATAAAGATTTCATCGTTGATAAAGTAACTTTAGAAGAATTAATGGTTTTAATGATTAAAGGAGTGAAAGAATGTTAGGTTTTATAAAAAAAGATTTACTTTTAATTAAAGGTAATTTGAAAAGTTTGATATTTGTTATTTTGATTTATTTCTTGCTAATGGCAACCGGAGATTTTGATATTTCCTTTATTCCCCCTTTTCTTTCAACAATGATTATGTTATCAACTTTTAGTTATGATAATTATAATAACTTTGATGCTTATGGTATTACTCTTCCAAATGGAAGAAGAAATATGGTATTAGCTAAATATTTATCAACTATTATTTTAGTTATTATTACTACCCTTCTAACTTATCTGGCATCAATTTTAATTAGTTGTTTTAAAGGGGATGCTATTGATTATCTATATTTATTAAATAGTATGATGATGATTATTGTAGCAACAACTTTTGTCATTATCTTCATGTATCCAATTGTTTTTAAATTTGGAATTGAAAAAGCCCGAATTGCTATCTTTGTAATTGTCTTTGGAATAGCAATTTTAGGTAGTATCCTTCTTCCATATCTTGATTTAACTAATATAATTAATTTTCTAGATAATTATGGACTTGTTATCTTACCTATCTTTGTTATCGGTTTTAGTCTTTTGTCTTATTTTCTCTCTTTGAAATTTTATTTAAAGAAAGAATTTTAAAGAAAATCTTGTCAAAGTGGTTTCTTTATGATAGAATAATAATGTCTTAAGGGACTACTTGGTCTGTTGGTGAAGCGGTTAACACATCACCCTCTCAAGGTGACATTCACGGGTTCAAATCCCGTACAGACTACCAATCAAAACGAAAAGCACCAAGCGGTGCTTTTTTTTATTTTACTTTAACTTTCTCTTCTTGCTTATTAATATTTTTATAAATTAATAATTTTTGATATACTTTTTCTAAATAATTAATAATATCTTTATCTAACATGTTTTTAACTCCAATTACAGTTTTAGAATTATTAGCTAACTTAATCTTACTTCCATAAAACAAACCATCTAAACTAGGTGGTAATTGCATTTCTCCTAATTCATCGACATAATCAAAATATAAACTATTAGCATATCTATCACTTACTTTAAAATAAATATTTTGAAAATAGATATTCGCAGATTCAAATCCATCGACTCCTGTTTTCAAATAACTTAACTTGTTAGTATCTTGATTTTCTTTAACATAATCATGAATATTCTTTAATATTTCATATATCTCTTGAATATAAAAATATATCTTATCTTCTAAATTCTCCATTTAAACCTCCTCTTTCATTATAAACTATTTTTCTAATAATCCCAATAATTTTTCCGAATTTTTTTATATTTCTTTCCATATTTTTCTTCTTCAACTAGCATTTCAATAGGTCCAGTTAACCTACATTCACATCCTAATTTATCAGAATTCTTAATAATATCTAAATAAATTCTTGCTTTATTAATCTCTTTATTATTTAAAGCCTCATAAAACTTTATAATATATTCTCCTAATCGATAATGATAATTATTCTCATTTAATTTATTTAAAATATCTAAAAGTTTATCAATACTATTATAACTTTCAAGTTTAATTATATTAATCAAATCAAAAATTAAAAACTCATATTCCCCTCGACCTATTAAATCTAACCATTCTTTTATATATTTTTTTACTTCACATAACTTATTTTCTTTTATCATACCTATTATTTGTTCAAATAATTGATTTTTAGTCTCATCATTTATAGTTTCTTCAACATCAGGTAACTCTTCTAATTCTATATCATTTAAATCAATCATATCAGCTTTTTCAATTAATTCTATTTCGATAACTATCTCTCTTAATAAAAGAAATAATATGTTATCACTTCGAAGAGACTTTCTATCCCTACAATACTTTTCAATTATATTCAAAGCTAACTTATAATCTTTATTATTTATAGCATCAAAGACTGTATTACTATCTTTATTATCAATTTCATCAATTAAATGATTTTCTTTTAATTCTAAAAGTTTTTTAGTAAGAATCAAAGTATAATTTTCTATAATTCCTAAATTTCTCCATCTATTTCTCTCTTCCAAAACTTCTACTACTCTTTTATATTGCTTATTCTTAACTAAAGTTAAATCATTATTTTTATTAATACTATCTATTTCATTTATCTTTTCTAATAAAACTAATAATATTTGATTAGATATATTATCTTTATTTAAATTATTCATTAATAAAATAGCATCATGAAACTTATGTTTATAGGCACTAAGTCTAATATTATTTAAAATATCAAGAACACTATCATCAATTGTATTATCATTTATTTCATAATCTTTATATTTAAAGTTTTTAACTCTTGCTATATAACTATCATCTAATTTTGTTAACATACTAAATAAATATAAATAAAAGTTATAATCTAAATTATTATATAAATTTAAAAATAACTTAAATGCTTTATCATATTCATTATTTTTAAGATAAAGTAATAATAATTTTAAAGATATTATTTTATCTTCATTATTTTCTAATATCTTTTCATAACCAGCAATAGCTTTTTTAGAATCAATATCTTCTAAAGTTTTAAGATAAGATATTAATCCATCTAAATTTTTAAAATTATATCTTCGATTAAATATATCCAAGATATTTTTTATTTTTACTTTTTCTAATACTTCATTTTTAATTAATAAATTAATATTTTTATTATTTAAACCAATTCCTTTTAAACTTTTACTAGTTAATTCTTTATCACTTAATACTAGTTCGTATAATTTATTTAATTTATCAAGCATTTTATTTTCCTCTTTTCCGTTTCAATAATAATTGCTTATTTTCCATATATCCTTCTTGATTAAATTCATTTGATAAAAGAATTGGATACATAGTTATAATTCGATTAGTTCCAATTGCCGTAATGGCTTTTAAAGAATTAGTAACTTCTCCCCCATTGTAACCAACTCCTGTTGGAAAACTTATTTTATATTCATATGAATCTTCATCATATTTTGGATTAAGTTCTCCAATTAACTTCCTTACTTCCAAAATTGTTTTTTCAAGATTAATATCCGGAAAGAAATAACTACCATCACTGGCATTATTTTCTCCAACATGTCTTTTAACATGTTCCATTAAATCATTATCATCATCTCTTAAAAGTCTTCTAACATAATATTGAGGATATTTAGATAGTTTTAATTTTTTATTAAAATAATCTAAAGTAATACTTAATCTTGTATATAATTTTCTATTAATTTCACTTTCATTTATATTTTTAAATAACCTACTTGCATAACTATAATTTTTTTCAATTATACTTAAATAGATTAATTTCAATGTTGCTTTTACATAATAATCGGATTTATTTAGCAAAGTTTCATACATTTTTCTAGCTATATCATATTCTCCAAGTTCAACATATAAATCAGCTAAATAAATTAACTTACCAGGTTGAAAATCCGAATTATTAAAACTATCTATAATATTTTCTTTTGATTTATTATAGTTATATTCTTTCATTTCAAGAATACCATAGTTTTCAGCATGATTAGGATATAAAATATCCCTGTTTTCTTCTAAAATACTTCTAGCTTTTAAATAGTTACTACAACTTATTTCAATTATAGCCAACATATTTATAGCCTTTTCTTCATATAAAGGATTACCACTTGCTATAACTAACCACTTCCTGGCATTTAGATAATCACCACTATTATAACAATTAATTGCATGATTATAAGGATTATTATTATTGTTCATATACTACCTCTTTAAAATTACTTTTTATAGTACAATAAAATCCTTAAAAATGCAAGATGTTTTTCAAAATTTAAGTAAGAAAAAAAACTCTTAAAATTAATTAAGAATTTTTTAGTTTATTATGCTGGTGATATACCTTTAATTTGTGTATCACATAATGTTAATTGCCCTTCTTCATAGCCATAGATTTTTAATCCTTCTTTATGGGTTGCCCATGTCCATGGATATTGTATAACTTCATTTTTATCTGGTATATTCTTTATTTCATTGCAAGTTTTCCTTATTTCTAACCTTTGAAAATTACTATAAGAACCTGCATTAAAAGCCACATTTCCTATATACTCTATTCCACTTCCGACTTTTACTTCTTCTAATGGATTATCTTGAAATGCCTTATCATCTATCCAAGTTACACTATCTGGTATTTCTACTTTTGTTAGATTATTACCAGCAAAAGCAACACTTCCTATTGTCCTTACTGTATTTGGGATTACTACACTTGTTAAACCTTTACCACAAAATGACATAGGGTCATGTACAACAACAATAGGCATTATATAACTTTCATTATAACCAGAACTATTACCTATAACTGTTACCTCATGTCCATTTATTTTGCTTGGTATTACTACTTCTCTTCCACATGATGGATTATAATTTGTTATCATGATTTCAGTAGTTCCTTTATTATCAAATTCTTGAGTTTTGAAACATGATGCTGGTTGAGGAAGTGGAGTATAATTTACTTCTTTTTCATTAAAGTCTCCTGCTACATTTATCTTTACACTTGCATAGACTTCATTATTCCATGTTTCCATATCATAATCAATATCTTCTCCTACTCCGACTTTTACACTATCTGATATCCACATATATATTCTATATGTTCTTGTTATTTTTTCTTTAGTATTTGCACCTATTGTATTTACATATATTCTTTCATCACTTATATCTTCATATCCTCTATTTGTAAATATTTCTTTCTCTTCTTCTCCTACTACTTCTACTAATCTAAATCGGAGTAAGTCATCTCTTAATCTTTCAGTTCTTTTTGGTTCATCAGCTGGTGGTTCTCCATCCTTTAATACTATTTCATACCATATATCTTTACTATAATTATTTACTCCTTCTATTTTAAATTCAAAATATGGTATATTTTCTTTTATTTTTGATGTATCTTGTTTTATTATATTTAGACTTTTTAATTCTTCTAAATTAACTGGTGAATCATCAAAAAAATTAGTATCAAGTGCTTGTTGAAAAGTAGTTTCACTAAAAATCGTTCCTGTTCCCTCACAAAATGCTTTGGCTGTTTCTCCTTCTTGAAACACTCTTCCACTTAAAGTTTCATTTAATTCATTAAAATAACTCTCACAACTGGATAGTTCTTCTTCTGTCATATTTGGATTTACTATATATCCACCACTATAATAATTATTAATATCAATAGGTAACATATCTGGTGCATTTATTTGATTAGTTCCTGTATATTTCATATAAATATCTCCGGTTACTAATATTTGATTTTCTCCTACTTTTGAATAATTATAGATTGCAAATGTTACTCCTAGTGTTACTACTAGAAGAAGTGCTACTATTACTCCAACCATTACTCCCTTTTTATGATTACTGCTTTTTATCATATATCCTCCCACTATTCTAATCTAATTATACTTTATTTACTTATATTTTACAAATGTTTTTTCTACAAACGAAAAACATAAAGAAATCTAGTATTTATTATACTAAACACTTTATGTTTAAATTTGTCATATATTGCTATTTTTATACTTTGTATCTTAGTTAGTAACCCCCCCCATGGTTAACTGTATGTTGACAAGTCATATTTGCTACATTGATAATATTTATCATATGAGGGTCACTCCTTTCTACTTATGAATTAATCTTATCATGAGAATTGAGGAATTACAATAACTAATTTTTATTAATTTACAATAATTTACAATAATTAATTATCTTTTTTAGCAAAATCTTCTAATACCTTACTAGTTGCTGTTAAAATTGGAGATACGGAACCGCCTATATGATAATTATAAATAATCTTAGCCAAATATTCAGAACAATCAGCTATAACTAACCAGTCTCTACTTTTAGCTTCATCACTTATATAAGATAAATTAGTTGTAAATACTTTGGTGAATAATCCTTTTTTATAAGCTTCATCAAAAACATCTAAACCTTTAGTAAACATTGCATAAGCAGCTAACATATAAACTCTTCTTGCTCCTCGTTTTTTAACTTCTTCTGCAACATCAATCATACTTTCACCTGATGCTATCATATCATCAACTATAATTATATCTTTACCTTTAACATCTTTACCTATATATTCATGCTCTAAAATAGGATTCTTTCCATCTACTACTCTATATACATCTCTGTGTTTTTCAAAATGTCCTCCAAGTTCACATCCTAACATATTAGCATAAAATCTGGTTCTTTTTAAAGCTCCATTATCAGGTGATACAGCAAGTAAATTTTCTCTTTCAACATCTTCTAAAATAATAAATTTCTCTAAAATAATATTGGTTGGATAAAAATTATCAAAAGATGATGCTGGAATCGCATTTTGAACATTTGAATCATGAACATCAAACGTTATAATATTCTTAACTCCCTGATGGATAAATTCTTGAAGTGCAACCGCACAGTCAAGAGACTCTCTTCCATCTCTTTTATGTTGTCTTGATTCATATAGAAATGGCATGATAAGAGAAACTGAATCCGCCTGATTTCTAATTGCACATAAAACTCTAATTACATCTACATAATGATCATCTGGGCTTTTATGATTATAATAATTATACATTTTATAAGTAATCGAGTGATTTAAAATATCGGTTAAAATATACAAATCTCTTTTTCTAACACTTTCTTTTAAGACAACTTTCCCTTCTCCATTATTGAATCTAATTTCATCAATAGGAATGATAAAATCTCCCGTTACCCCCATGATTTCTTTTAGGTGATTATTAACACTTTCACCTAACTCCTTGCAATTATCCATCACGATTAATCCTAATTTCTCCATACTTACTCCTATCTATTTTCAAAGAAAAAACTATAACAATTCATTAGCTTTTTCTTTAAAATCTGTAATTAGCTTATTTTTAACTTCATCACTTGTATTTATTTTATTTAAAATACTTAAATTAATATTTACTAAATCATGTAAATTAAATGGAAATACATTAAATAATTTACAATATTCATTTAATAAATCAGTATCTAAGGCTGTCATATCAATTGTTGTAAAAGTAATTTTTAAGTTTTCTTTATATAAATCATATACAAAATGATTAGTTAACTCATCATATAAATTGAAATAGTTTTGATATGTAATTGGAAACTCTAATATAATCTCATTATCTTTAATAACTTCTTTAAAGTTATCCGTTGGAATTTCCATTAAATTATAAATAATTCTTTTAGCATTATAATATATTTCTTTATTTTGATTTGTAAGTTTAGAATCTAGTAAAATAATATAATCTATCTTATCTTTTAAAAGTTTATCAAATAAAGCTTGATAAGAATCAAAGTTTTCTTGTTTTCCTTTTTTAACATAAATACCGTTTATTCCTTTATTATAATATTTATATAATAAAGATAAGTTTTCATACATAAGATTAGGTCCAATTTGAGTATCTACTTCTAAAACTAAATTTATATCTAATTCTGCATTTCTAATTTCTTCTAAAATAGTATTTAGAATTTCTTCTTTCTTTAAACTTTTATCAAATAAATCTAAATTTAAAAATACTTCAGCATATATTAAATTATCTTGTTTTAATTTTTCAATTAAATCTTTGGTTGCTATTTTAATATTGTCAATACTATTTAATAGTTCAATTGCCATATGTCTTGATTTATCATAGTCTTTTAAACTATCAAAATCTAAGATATCATCAAGTTCATGTCTTGATATATCTTCATCATTTAATTTACTTATTGTGTCTTTGGTAATTGAACCTAAAAAGTCAATATGTAAATCTACTTTTGGAAATAACTTTAACTGTTCAAATAAAGTCATCTAATCACTTCCTTTGGGTTATTATTATATACTATTTTTCTTTATTTTTCAAATTAGCATCGTAACTTTGTAATTGTCTCTTCAAAATCAGGAGACTTGGTGATTGTTGAGCCAGAGACTATAATATCAACATCTCTTAAGTATTTAACATTATCAAGGGTTATTCCTCCATCAACACTGATTAAGGTATTTAAACCGCGATTTTTAATTTCTTCTTTTAATCGATTTATTTTAGTTAAACTTGTTTTAATAAATTCTTGACCTGGAAGACCTGGCTCAACACTCATGATTAGAACTAAATCGATTTTATCTAAATATGGGAACACTATACTAATATCATCTTTGGGATTAACAGCAAGTCCTACTTTAATACCATATAACTTGCATCTTTCAAATATTTTATCTAAATTATCTTTAATATCAATGTGGACTGTTAGATATTCTACATTTAAAGTTGCAAAGGTATCAATCATTTTTAAAGGACTTTGAACCATTAAATGAACATCTAATCTTTTTCTGGTATAATCTGGTATTTCTTTTAATTCTGATAATGATAAAGATTTATTTTTAACATATTTACCATCCATTACATCAACATGAATATAGTCTACACTTGTAACATTTAATCTTCTTAAAGTACTTCCTATATTACTTGCTCCTAAAAATGAGGCTGATATTTTCATTTTACCACTTCCATCCTTCGAATTCTTTAATTAAACTTAAATAATTTTCATAACGACTTTTTAATATTAATCCTGAATTAACGGCCTTTTTTACATTACATTCTGCCTCTTTATCATGCATACAATCTTTATAAATACAAGGATAATTTTGAAACTCTATAAAAGCATTTCGAACGTCTTCCTTCTTGTAATCTAAAAATGATAAGGCTGAAAAACCAGGTGTATCTAATACTTTAATTTTATCTTTTTCTAAAATTTCGATGTGTCTTGTTGTATGACGTCCTCTTCCAAGGGCTAAAGATACTTCCCCAACTTTTAAGTTTAAATCTTTAAATAAATGATTTAATAAAGTACTTTTTCCAGCTCCGGTTTGACCTGTAAAAACCGTCATTTCTCCTTCTAATACTTGTTTTATTTTTTTAATCTCGGTATTTTCTAAAACTAAATAACCTATTTTTTTATAATAATCAATTGTCTCTTTATATTTTAAATACTCTTCATCACTTATTAAATCTCTTTTAGTTAAACAAATAACTGGTTTTATTTTATTAATTTCAAGTTGAACTAATAATTTATCAAGTAAATTAGTACTAAAATCGGGATTTTTAAAACTTGTTACAACAAAGGCTTGGGTAATATTAGCAACATTTGGTCTTATTAACATATTACTTCTTGGTAATATTTCATTGATAACACCTTTTTCTTTATCTATAGACACGAAATCCCCTACCAAAGGTAGGGTTTTCATGTGTCTTAAATTACCACGTTCCTTGCAAGCAATTACTTCATCAGCAACTTTCACAAAGAATTTATCACTTATAACTTTTACAACTTGTCCTTTCATATACACCTTAATTTGTTTTATTAGTATCAGCAGTTGTTGTATCTTCTGGAGTTTCCGTTTGTTCTACATATTTAACAGCATAAACAATTTTTAAAGTTGCACCTTTTACAATCGTAGTTTTAGCTGCTCTACTTTGACTAATGATGGTATTTTCTGGATATTCATCCGTTTGTTTTGGTACAAAAGTTACAACTACTCCATATTCATCACAGAAGTTTTGAATCTCTTCTAAAGTCCATTCTTCATCAACGAAGTTTGGATATTCATCAACAATATTTGGAATATAAAGGGTAATCTTTTCTCCTTTTGCAACTTTTTTACCAACTTCCAAATCTTGTTTAATTATTTCTTCTTCTCCATATTCTTTTCCTTCAGGAACATCCATCTTTTCAATTATAACATCTAATCCATATTGAGTTGTTAAAATAGTTTTAACTTCAATATAATTTCGACCTGTATAATCTTCAATAGCATAGACTGTATCTCCGAGTGATTCATATAATGTTATCTTGGTTCCTTTCTTACGTTTTAAACCAATTGCTGGAGATGTTTTAACAACTAATCCAGCTTCCATCTTTTCATCACTTATCTCTTCAACTTTAGTTTCAATTTCAAATCCAGCTTTTCTTAAAGTATCTTCCGCTTTTTGAACCGTCATACCTGCAACATTTGGAATAACAACATCCGGAACTTCGGTTATCTTTGGATAAATAATAAATATTCCAACTAATATTAAAACTATAAAGATGAAAACAGCTGCTAATATCCAAATCCATTTATTTTTTGTATCATCATCATCGATTAAACTATCATCTTCGGTGATTGGTTTCTCTTCAACTTCTTCAGCAATAACAGGTTGTTTTGGTTCTTCTCCATCATGTTCAGGGTACGGAAACTCGTATTTTCTTTCATTTAATCTATCTTCATTTAGACATGTAAGCAAATCTTCATGCATTTCTTTTGCGGTTTCATAACGATTTTTAGGATTTTTAGCTGTTGCTTTTATAATAATATTTTCAACACTTTGAGGAATTGAATCATTTTCTTTCCTTACACTTGGAATTTCACTTTTCATATGTTTTAAAGCAATTTCAACCGCATTTTCTCCTTTAAAAGGAATATGACCAGTTAATAATTCATAGAATAAAATTCCCATGGAATAAATATCACTTTTTATAGTAGCCCCTTTTCCACTGGCTTGTTCCGGCGGCAAATAATGCACACTTCCCATAACGGAATTAGTTTGAGTTAACTGAGTACTATTTAAGGCCATAGCTATTCCAAAATCGGTTATTTTTATTTCTCCATTATCTTGAATTAAAATATTTTGAGGTTTTAAATCCCGGTGAATGATGTAAGAATCATGAGCTTCTTTAATACCATCAGTTATTTGTAACATAATATCAATGGCTTCTGATAAAGATAAGGCACCTTTTTTCTTTAATAATTGTTTTAAAGTCATACCTTCAACATATTCCATAACTATGTAATAAGTTCCAGCATCTTCTCCAACATCATACATTTCAACGATATTAGGATGTGACAAAGAACTTGCAGATAAGGCTTCTCTTTGAAATCTTCTAACAAATTTTTCATCACCTGCTAAATCGCCTCTTAATATTTTAATTGCTACATTTCTATCTAAAATAATATCTCGAGCAAGATAAACATTAGCCATGCCACCTTCTCCGATACTTCTAATTATTTCATAACGGTCATTTATTTTTTGCCCTTTAGTTATCAATTTTTCCACCTTCTTCTTCTTTTTCCATATAAGCAATCGAGATGTTATCAGTACCTCCTAAATTATTTGCTTTTTCTATTAAACTTACAATTCTTTCTTCAATTTCCTCTTTACTATTTAACACATCTTCTATTTTACTCGAATCTAGCATATTAGTCAAGCCATCACTTGCTAAAAGTATCCCTGTAACATTATCTTTTTCAATGACATCAAAGATATCAGCTTCAATTTCAGGACTAGAACCAAGGGCTCGCATTAAAACATTTTTTCTTGGATGGTCTTTGGCTTCTTCTTCGGTGATTTCTCCAGCTTCAACTAATAAGTTTACTAAGGAATGGTCAACCGTTACTTTATGAAGTTTCCTATCTTTAATAACAAAGCCACTTGAATCTCCAATATTTCCAAATAATAAATAATCTTTCGTATAAATTGCTAAAACTAAAGTTGTTCCCATACCAACACTTTCAGGATGCGATTCTTCATGTTTAAAAATTAAAGTATTAATTTCACTTACCATGTCATTTATCCATAATATAGCATCATCCTTACTTAAACCATGAAAAGTTTCTCCAAAGTGTTTAGCAAGATAAGATATTGCTATTGATGATGCAACTTCGCCAGCTCGATGTCCACCCATGCCATCCGCTACTGCTAATATATATTCATCTTCACTATTTTTTAGAATAATGACACTATCTTCATTATGTTCTCGAACTTTACCAGTATCAGTTAAATAAAAACTTTTCATGCTTCCTCCTTCATTGTTTTAAGTTGGCCACAAGCAGCACTAATTCCTCTTCCAAATTCTCTTCTTATGGTAACAGCAATTTTGTTTTTCTTTAAAGTATCATAAAACTTTAAAATATTTTCTTTACTACTTCTTTTATAACCTAAATTATTTGTTTCATTGTAAGGAATTAAGTTCACATAACAATTCTTTCCCTTCAGTAACGAAGCAAGTTCCAAAGCACATTCATAAGTATCATTGATTTTATCTAACATGATATATTCAAATGTTACTCTTCTATTAGTTTTTTTAATATAATTATCAATTGCTTTCATTAACTCTTTTAAATTATATGCTTTATTAATAGGCATTAAACTATTTCTTAAAGTATCATTTGGAGCATGAAGACTAATTGCTAAATTAACTTGATAAGGGAATTCACTAAATTCATAAATTTTTGGGACAATTCCACAAGTTGAAATTGTTATATGACGACTTCCTATATTAATTCCATTACTATTATTGACTATTTCAATAAATTTACATATATTTTTATAATTATCAAATGGTTCTCCTATTCCCATTATTACAATATGACTAATTCGAATTTTTAAATCAGATTCAATTACTAATATCTCTTCTACCATCTCACCGGCTGTTACATCGCGGATTTTTTTAATTCTACCACTTTCACAGAACTTACATCCCATATTACAACCAACTTCTGATGATATACATAAACTAGTTCCATAATCATGTTCCATTAAAACGGCCTCAATGGTATTTCCATCACTTAATTTTAATAAGTATTTATGAACTAATTCAGCACTTTCTTTTTTAAGAATACTAATCTTATCAAAATAAAAATCATTTTCTAATTTACTAACTATTTCTTTTTTAATATTCGTAATCTCTTTAAAACTTTTAATTCTCTTAACATATAACCAATCATATAATTGTTTAGCCCGATAAGGTTTTAAATTTAAAGTCTTAAAATATTCTACTAAATCATCATAAGTCATATCGTATATATTCATAATTATAAACTCCCAACATAATTCTACCACAAGCGACAAAAAATAGGTATATAAATTGTTAAAACTTAACATTTACTTGACATAAAAAGAAAAAAACTCTTAAAATTAATTAAGAATTTTTATATTTTTAAAAAGGTGGGGGAGAAAATCTGATAATTTTAGTATCACATAATATTATTTCTCCATCTCCATATCCATAGACTTTTAATCCTTCTTTATGAGTTGCTGGTGTCCATGGATAATATTTATCTTCTAAACCATTTTTACTTGCTGGTATATTCTTTATTTCTTCACATGTCTTCTCAATTTCTAATCTTTGAAAATTACTATAATCATCTGAATTAGGTTTAGCATCAAAAGCATCTGAACCTATATACTCTATTCCACTTCCGACTTTTACTTCTTCTAATGGATTATTAGCAAAAGCACCTTCATCTATCCAAGTTACACTATCTGGTATTTCTACTTTTGTCAGATTATTATTAGAAAAAGCCCAACTTCCTAATGTCCTTACTGTATTTGGTATTACTACACTTGTTAAATTTTTAGAATTAAATGACATAGGGTCACCGTTAATAATAGGCATTATATAGTCTTCATTATAGCCTTCATCGTCTCCTATAACTGTTACCTCATGTCCATTTATTTTGCTTGGTATTACAACATCAGTTCCACATGATGTATCATAATCTGTTATCATGATTTCAGTTTTACCATTATTTTGAAATTCTTGAGTTATGAAACATGATGCTGGTTGAGGAAGTGGAGTATAATTTACTTCTTTCTCATTAAAGTCTCCTGCTACATTTATCTTAACACTTGCATATACTTCATTATTCCATGTTTCCATATCATAATCTATATTATCTCCTACTCCGACTTTTACACTATCTGATATCCACATATATATTCTATAGGTTCTTGTTATTTTTTCTGTTGTATTTGCATTTATTGTACTTACATATATTGTTTCATCACTTATATCTTCATAGCCTCTATTTGTAAATATTTCTTGTTCTTCTTCTCCTACTACTTCTACTAACCTAAATCGTAGTAAGTCATCTCTTAATCTTTCAGTTCTTTTGAGTTCATCAGCAGGTGGATCTCCATCTTTTAATACTATTTCATACCATATATCTTTACTATAATTATTTA
>CANQJD010000009.1 GCA_947624175.1 uncultured Bacilli bacterium | reverse complement strand
CCATATATTTATTTTGAAAGATTAAATTCCATGCTTGTACTTTTTAGGGGTGGAATTTACTTTTGCATTCGAGGTAACAAAAAAATTAAAAAAATTGTTACTTTTTTTGTATCTTTTTTCATTTTTTGTGTTAAAATAAAATTGGGTGATGTGGATGAGGAAAATAGTTTATCTTTTAATTCTTGCTCTTATATTTGTCTTAACCTTTCATTATAAAGAAGAAATCTTAAATTATTATAATGAATTCCTAGTTAAAAATGAAAGAGTCCCATCTACTTTAGTAAAAAATGAGTATTATCGTAATTATAATTTTAATTATGTTTCAAATACTGATGATTTTACTCCATCTAGTAAACAAGATATTATGAATATTTATTATACAGTTATTAATAGTGGTATGAATGAATTTACTTTCTATTGTGATACTGAATATGATTCTTGTCTTAGTGATGCTAAAAATATTGCTAATAATCAAGAAATAATTTCTAATATTAATAATTTTGTTCATCCTTATAATGGATTTAAAGATTTAGAAACAACTGTTAGTGATAATGGTAAAGTAACAATGAAAATAAATCGAAATTATACAGAAGAAATGCGAATTATTTTAAATTATGAAGTTGATAGAATAATTAAAGAAAATATTAAAGATAATATGACTTTAAAAGAAAAGATAAAAACAATTCATGATTATATAATTAACAATACGAAATATGATAAAGATAGAAGTGATAATAATATTATTAATTATAGGTCAGATACGGCTTATGGTGCTTTAATTGAACATTATGCTTTATGTGGCGGATATACTGATAGTATGATGTTATTCTTAGAAAAATTTGGAGTTAAGAGTTATCGAATTTCAAGTGATAATCATATTTGGAACTATGTTTATTTAAATAATGATTGGTATAACTTAGATTTAACTTGGGATGATCCAATTTTAGAAGATGGTAAAGATTTACTTGAAGATAATTTCTTTTTAATAAGTGATAGTGAACTTGAAAAATTAGATACCAAAGAACATACATATGATAAAAATGTCTACAGTGAGTAGACATTTTTATTTTACTTTTTTAAAGGGTCATAGCCACCCTTTGCAAAAGGATTACATCTTAAAATTCTTTTTATTCCTAATATGCTTCCCTTGAAAGCCCCGTATTCATTGATGGCATCAAGTGTATAATTAGAACAACTAGGATAATATTTACAACAGGAATGAAAATGGCCTGGTGTTTTTTGATATAATTTAATTAATTTTATTAATACGTTTTTCATATTTCACCTAATCCATATTTTACCTGATTATTAAGCAAAATGGAAGTTGATTTTTTAATAATTATTTAGTATAATTTAGTTGTAATTGTCCTATAGCCAAGTGGTAAGGCAGTGGACTCTGACTCCACGAGCGTTAGTTCGAACCTAACTAGGACAACCATTTTAAAATTAACTCTTAGGAGTTTTTTTATTTTATCCACCAAAATTGTGGAAAAAATTAAATTACATCAGTATCTTCTTCTGTATATTTAGATTCATATAAATCAACAGCATCAATTACTTCTGTTGTCTCATCTATTTTAGGTAAATCAGAAAGTGATTCCATATTAAAATAATCTAAAAATTCACTGGTTGTTTTATATAAAATAGGTCTTCCTGGTAAATCACTTTTTCCAACTTCTTTAATTAAGCCTTTTGCAACTAACTTCCGAATCATAGGAGCCGTTCCTACTCCACGAATTTCATCAACTTCAACTCTAGTAATTGGTTCATTATAAGCAATAATGGCTAAAGTTTCAATAGCTGATGGAGATAAAGTATTAGCTTCATCACTTGTAAGTAATTTAGAATAATAATCTCGATGTTCTTTTTTAGTTGTAAGTTTAAAAGCATCTCCTAAAATACTTAATCTAATTCCCCTATCTTCTTTTTCATAATCACTTTTAAGTTCTAAAATTAAACTTTCTAAATTTTCTTTATCAATTTCTAATATATCCATAAGTTCTTTTAATGTGGCTCCATCATCTCCAACCACGAATAAAATACCTTCTAACACACCTTTTAAATTCATTCTACTACCTCAACTATTATATTTTGAAAATTTCCATTTTGCATAATCCTAATTTCATTTTGTCTTGACATTTCAAGTATGGCTAGGAATGTTGCAATTACATATTCTTTTGTTCTAACTTCAAATAAAGAGAAAAAATCAAACTTTTTATCTTTCTTTAATTTCTTTCTGATATTTTTAATTTGATCATCAACGGAGATTTCTTTCTTGGTAACTTTAGTTTGAATAGGCTTCTCTTCCTCTACCCTTTCTAAAAACTTTTTGTAAGCTGAAACTAAATCATCCATACTCAATTCACTGACATAATTCTCTTCATCTTTATACTCTAAAATACTACTAGGACTTTTGGTTTTATAATTACTTCTTTCATCTTCTAAAGCCCTAAAAACTGGTATCATATCTTTATACTTTTGATATTCTATTAACCTATTAACTAAGTTTTCACCTAAATCTTCTTCCTCATCAGTTTCTGAATTAGGAAGTAGCATCCGGGATTTAATTTCAATTAGTTCAGAGGCCATGACTAAATAACTTGAAGCAATATTCAAGTTCATCTCTTCCATATGTCTAATATAATTTAAATATTCATCAATAATAATTTCAAGTTTAATATCTAAAATATTCATTTTCTTTTTCTTAATTAAATGTAAAAGTAAATCCATAGGACCTTGAAAATTATCTAAACTTATATCGTACATCTTAGCCTCCTTATCCATTATAACAAAAAAAGAAAGATTATTCTAGTACTTGAAAATGATTTCCACTATCAAGATATAAAATACCTTTCTTACCTTCTAATTCTTTTAATACTTCATCATATTTATTAATATGACTTAATCTTGTCGTTGTTATATAAACATAATTACCATCATTCATATAAAATAAGAATAAATCTTTATCATATTCATTTGGTTTATATTCAATTTCGGAAATAATACTTAAAATATCTCTATCAATTTTATTAAGTTTCTTTAAAAAAGTTTCTAATATTTCTTTATCAACCGAATTTATTAAAGTAGGAATACCTACTATTTGATTATCCGATGGTATTGTTTTTAAATTAGATAAATAAATTGTATTATCAATTTCATTTTTTAATAACAAATTATATTCTTGAACTTCAATAGTAACTGCTCCAAATAAATTCTTTCTAACTTTAACATCTTCAATATAAGGATTAACTTTAATTTTATTTTCTAAACTTATACTTGGATATTTAAATAGTTTAGGATAATTCTCAATGCCAGCTAGTTCAATTATTTCTTGGTCATTTAGAAGATTATTCCCAACCACATAAATATTTTTAATTTTCATAGTAAATAAATATAAAGTTAAACTTCCTAAAATTAGAAAGATTATTAAAAACTTGATTAGATTTTTCTTTTTATTCTTTTTTCTTCGCATTTTAATCATCCCAGTTAACGAGTCTTTGTTCTACTCTTAATTTTATATTATATTCTTCTAAAACTTTTTCTCTTATAACATCAATTATTTCTCTTATATCAGAAGCGGTGGCATTACCAACATTAATAATAAAGTTAGCATGTTTTTCACTTATTTTAGCTCCTCCTACTTGATAACCCTTGAGTCCTAAATCTTCAATTAACTTACCCGCATACATTCCATCAGGATTTCGGAATACGGACCCCGCACTTGGATATTCAAGAGGTTGAGTTCTTTTTCTTTTTAGTTTTCTATCTTTTATAACTTCAGCTAAAATATCTTTATCACCATGCCAAAGTTTAAGAATTACTTCTAGACAAATATAACCTTTATTATGTTGTAAGAAACTATCTCTATAACCAAACTGCATTTCAGAATTCGTAAGGGTAATTATCTTTAAATCTGGAGTTAAAACTTTAACACTTTTGATAACACTTTTCATATCAGAGTTGTAGGCTCCTGCATTCATGAAAGTAGCCCCACCTACAGTTCCTGGAATCCCGGATGCAAATTCAAGTCCTGCAAGTCCAAGTTTAGCTGCTTCTTGAGATAGTTTTACTAAACTATACCCAGCCCCAACTCTTACAATGTTATCTTGAAATTCAATGTCATCAAACTTATCTAGTTTAATAATTACTCCATCATAAGTGTTATCACTGAATAAAACATTACTACCATTTCCTAAAACAAAGTATTTAATTTTATTAAGATTTAGAATTTCCATTAATTCAATTAATTTATCAACATCTTTAGGGTATACTAAAACTCTAGCATTCCCTCCTACTTTATAGGTTGTATACTTTGATAATAAAGGATTAATTAACACATCCCCGATTCTCTTTTCCATTATTTCATTGATTATCTTTTCCATCATTTTTACCTACCAATTCTAAAATTAACTGATAAATCTGCTCACTGCTAGAAGGATTTGAAAGTTTTAAAGAATTAAAGTGCATCTCATCATACATTTTTTTATCATTTAAAACTAAATCAATCTTTGCAAGTAGATTCTGAGCATTAAAATCTTTTTCTTCAAGTAACAAGCCCGCTTTATTATTAACTAATTCCATCGCATTATAAAATTGATGATTATTAGCAACATAAGGACTTGGTACTAAAATACAAGGTAAACCAATCGCGGTTATCTCCGAAATGGTTGATGCCCCTGCTCGAGTTACTATTAAATCACATATTTGCAAAACATTCAACATATTATTTAAAAAAGGGACAATTTTTACATTTTTTAACTTAATATTTTTAAATTCTTCATAGTAATTATTTCCAGTTACAACTAACACTTCATATTCTTTATCTTTAAAGTTCATGATGATTTTTTCAAGTTCTAGGCTTATAGTCATCGAACCCAGTGAACCCATTACAATTAAAACTAATTTTTTATTACTCGATAGTCCTAATTCTTCTTTTTTGATAGGTTTTGCTTTTACTACTTCACTACTTCTAGGGTTACCTGTAAAGGTTGTTTTTTCTTTGGGAAAATATTTTAGGCTACCAGGCAGACTAACAGCAATCTTATCAGTATATTTAACTAGCATTTTATTGGATTTTCCCGGAATTAGATTTTGTTCATGAATAAATGTTTTATATCCTAACTTTTTAGCTGTATAAATAACTGGAAAAGTAATATACCCTCCTACTCCAATTACAATATCAGGATTAAACTTTTTAATCTCTTCTTTTATTTTACTAATTGATTTTAATAATAACCTAAAGCTTTTTAAACTTTTAATTGGATTTTTACTTAATCCTTTCATTTCTATTCCAACATAAGGAATCTTTTCTTCTGGAATAATCTTACTTTCCATTCTATCTGTTGTTCCAATATATAAAAATTCACTTTTAGGTTCATGTTCTTTAATTTTATTAATAATACTTAAAGCTGGATAAATATGACCACCAGTCCCCCCAGCACTTATAATAACTCGCATTTCATCACCCATCTATCTTCATTATACCATATTATATGAAAAGGAAGAAATAAATTTATTAAGTTATTGTAAAGTAGAAGTGTAAAGTGTAAAAAAAGAAGTAATTTTCTACTTCTTTCTTAATGTTTTTATATGTTTTAAATCTATTAATAAGTTTTCTATATCCGGACTTTCTTCCCCATGATATTTTGTGATTAAATTACCAACATATTCAACCGTTTCAATCATCTTATCAGAATCTGCTAAAACTATTTTCTCGATTACTAAATCAGTTAGTTCATAAGGCATAGATTTAGATACAATAATCATTTCACCTACTAAAATTAATTTAGCTTGATTAGTTATAAACATAATTCTTTTACAAAACGTAAATAATTCATAATCTTTTAAATCAGGATATTCACTTAAAACTTTTAATAAAGCCTGAATTTGAGGTAAAGTTTTAAGTCTTCTTATAATCATTAAATAACCAATAAGATAATCTGATTCCATTATTCCATCTATATTTAAAAGTTCTAAAATACTATTCTTTTGCATTAAATCATCACATTTATCATAATGATATAATATTTCTTTAAATTTAGGACTTTCTAAAACATTAGGTATTTCTAATAAACTAATTAATTCATTACATTTATCTTCACTTTCAAGACAAATAACTCTTACTAATAAATCAGCTTCTTCACTAGAATCTTTAACTAACTTACTAACTTTAATTAAAGATAAAGCTTGATAATCTGTTTTACAATCTTTAAGTAACATAATAATTGTTTTACTTCTATCACTATCTAAAGTAAACTCTTTATCTTTACTAGAATTATTTCTAATATATTCTTCTAAATATTTAAACTTATATTCTTCTTTATTACTAGAAATAAAATCTTTTATAATCTCTATATTTTTATTATCTAATAATAATTTTTTATACTTTAACATATTAATTAAGAAATTAAATTGACTATGATTCTTAATATTTAAAACGATATCCCAAAATTTTAGAAAGATATTATTTTCAAATAATATTTCATTATTTGGTTCTTTAAATAAATCTATATAAGTAAGAGGATATACTAATTTCATATTTCTTTTTCTTAATACTTCATCAACTAAATAATTAAAATTATTGTTTTTAAATATCTTTTCTACACTTACTAATTTTCTAATTAACATAAGTTGACTTTCATTTTCAAGATTAGTTAATTTTTTCATTAAATCTAAAGTTTTTAAATCTTCTTTAACATAACTTATTTTTAATAATTCAGGATATATTTCTAAAGCATAGTTATTATTAGTATTTAAAACTATTTTTAAAATATCATATTTAAATTTAGATGTTTTTAAAGTAGGTGCTAATTTAATTAAGCTTAATGTTTGTTCTTTAGTTTTACATTTTAATAAGTTATCTTGCATAAGGATAGAAAATTCGGAATATAAACTATCATCTTTTAAAGGTCCAACTATAAATAGTTTATAGAAAGCAACTAATTTATTTTCATCTTTTGTTTTCTTTAAAAATTCTAATCCCGCTTTAATTTGAAGTTCACTGCTAATGATTCTTGGATTTTTCATAATAGAGATTAAGAAATCTCTTTCAATTTCAGTTTTCGTTTCTTTTAAAGCTTGGAATAAAACATAGAAGTTTCTATCTTTAAACATATTTTTATTATTAATTAAATTTCTAATTATAGGATAATAACTAGTATCACATGAATTTACAAAATCTAAAACATTCTCTAAATAATGTGATTCTAACATATCTAAATTTTTAAATATTGCAAGAAATATTTCATTTTTAGTATTAATATCATTCATATTAACATTAGAATTATTAATATTTAAAATATATTTTTTTAGTAATTCTTTAATATTAGGAATTTCTCTTACTTCTCTTATATATAAAAGTCTCATGAAAAATTCTAAATTATAATTATCAGTATTTTCATAGATTAATTTTAGATAATCATTTAAATTTTTATCATCTTTAATAATATTTTTTTCAAATAAATGGGTTATTTGAAATAAAGTTTTCGAATCATTTACTTTATTTACTAAACCAAATATATGTCTTAAATTAAGACTATTTAATTTACCATTTAAAGAATATAAAATATTGGTTAAAGCATCAACTTTTTCTATATCACTTATATTTAAAAAGTTATAAGAAAATCTTATAATATCAGGATTTTCGATTAAATCTGTATCAATTAGTAAATTCATTAATTCACTTGTATTAATTATTCCCATATTTAGTATTAAATAATTACTAATTATGGAAAGTTTATCTTCATAATTTAAAAATCCCTTCTTAGTTTTGGAAAATTTAAGTAAAAAACTTAAATACATATTAAAATCATAGTCATTAGCAGAAAGTAAATTAGTAAGTAAATCTATTTGCATTTTTTCTATTAAATGACTATTAAATAATTGGCCTTTAAAACCTTCTCTAAATCTTGTCCTATTAATTTTGTTCTTTAATTCTTTGGTTAAATCTTGATTTTTCATAGTATCCCCCTTTTGATATAAGAGATTATAACATATTAGTCTTAAAAAGTCAAGAAAAAAGACCTAAGGTCTATTTTCCAGGAATAAGTCCAAATCCGGTTACTACTCGTCTTCCACCTGCAACGGATTGTCCAAAGACATTTTTAGGATTATTAACAAGTTTTCCATTGACAACCATTTGAGCTGAAGTTCCTCCATCAAGGTTAGCTGCATTATAAGCACCATATAATTCTAAAGTATCAATTACTTCTTTCATTGTAGGTCCGGTTCCGTGTGTACCTTCCGTTACTAGGAATAAGATTACTCCATCTTTTCTTTGAGCAATGGCAACTCGAGCAGCTCTATCATACCCACCAGCTGAAGTTTGATATTTAATACTTTCTCCATTGACAATTAGGAATGGTCCGAATTGAAGTCCATCTCGCATTCCCATGGCTACAGCCTCATCACCAGTTGCATTTACAAGTAATAATTTATTTTCATCAGTTATACCAATTATATTTTCTTTAGATTTAGAAGGAGACCAAATAACTTCTCCATCTTTAATAACATAACCAAATGGAATATCACTTCCCCAACCATCTGGGTCTGCAAAACCACCACCATTTATACAAACAAGTCCACCTAATCGTTTACACATATTTAAAACTGTTTCTTGTCCTGAACCTGTATTAAATTTTTTGCTACTTATTAAATGAACATCTTCAGGATTATAAATAGCAACTAAATGAGCATTATGTTTTCCAACTTTAACTTGAATATATTTATAATCATCATTACCTTTATCTCTTTTTAAAATTTCTTCATCATATTCATTATCATAACTATCCTTTTCTGATGTATCAATAACAATATCATCTAGATTAATATCTCCAGTAACTGGAATAAATTTATTTAAATCTAAAACTTTTTGAACTGTTTCTTCACTATAAAAAGTATAAGCAATATATTGATGACTCTTGGTAACCATAGCTGTATTAATTAAAACATTTCTAAAGTTTTCAAAAGGTCCATAGAATAAGACAAAACAAAATATTACTAATAAATCGACGATTAAAAAGAAAATTGTTGACTTCCGCATACTATACCTCCACAATAAATGGTGCTAAAATACTACCATTACCACTTATAATATTTAAGTCTTTAGTAATTCCAAGACAAGGACGAACATTTCTTCGAATATTAACTTTACTTGATACAATCGTTCCATTATATAATGTTATATTCTCGTCAACAGGAAGATTTATAAAGTATCCTTTTAATTTACTATTAAACTTCAAATCATTTTCATTTAAAATACCAACCTTCGAAGTTACTCCATCAAAATCTACTTCTTTTAAAAGTTTATCATAACTAATCTCTTTTAAATAATCTCCTTCTAAATAATATTTTAATCCTGATTTTGAATAATCATTAGTACTTGCATCAAAGATTCTCGTACTTGGAAGTAAAGTATCACTTTGAATTTTATAATAATCTTCTCCAACTTCATATATTGTATATATTTGGTCATTTATATCTAAATAAGTACCAACTCCAATTTCATCCCCACCATGGGTAATTTGATATGGATTATTCTTAGTTCCATCTCCACTTACTAATGTAACATTATTTTTTAAAGTTATAACTGGTTTAATTCCATACTTTTCCGTAACTTCACTACTTCCAAAACTACTGCCACTTGTATGCCATGCTTTAGAATCCGTTTCATTATATAACCATAAATACTCTGAATCATTAACTAAATAACTTTTACTATCAACCATACTATTTAATATATCACTTATACCAAGTAATCTAACATAATCTTTGTTGGTATATTCATCACATTTAACCTCGGTTAATTTAGAAACTTTTGGAGAACAAACAACTGTTGGTTCTAGTATTTCTTTATCAAAGATACTTAAAACTTTTTCATTTAAGTATTTATTTATACTTGATTCACTATAATCCTTATATTCACTATTCCAAGGTAATTTATTTATATATTCATCAAAAACAATATCCATGGTTCTATCACTATTAACTTTAATTATTCGAAATAAGATATTATTAACTAAAACATAATTATCAACTTTACTTCCTTTATAAATATAATTACCATTATCAAGATAAAGTCCATCACCTTCATAAACAATTTGAGATTTAGAAGTAATCGTTGATGCTAAAGTCATTAAAGTCTCTCCAGTTTCACTCTTTGGATTATAAATCTTATAATATTTAATTAATCTATTTCCATAATAAATACAACAGCCTATAATAAAAGCTAGGCTAATTAAACAAAAAGCTGTTTGAATTTTGGGTTTTATCATTCTTCTTCTCTTCTTGGTTTTTCTCTTTTTCATACTTACTCCTTAATATTCAACCATATTGATTATACAAGAATATTCAAAATAATTCAAGTCTTTTCCAACATATTAAGAAAAGCACATATTTCTATGTACTTTATTCTTATCTTATGTTATGAACTAATTACTAATTACTTAATAATTATAATTAATCTTTGTAATTAAAACCATTACTTTAAAGATTAACTTCATAACGATAAGCAAATCACCTCCAATAATAATTTGTATTCTATATTTCCTATAGTGAGTTAAATACAATTATCAGATTTTAACTTATCAATGGACTCAAGTATATTATATAATATTAGTCATAATTTGACAATTTATTTAAGTTAATTTTTTTCTAAGTTGACATTATTCCTGTAAACCTGATACTTTATCAATCGGAAGTGAGATTAAAAGACCTCGGGCTTCGGTTTTCACTCCCGCTTCTTTTGTGATACTTTTCATAACATCTTTAGTAATTTCATGAGGTACTATATTTAAAACAATATCTTTTTCAGGTTCAATGGCTAAATCCATGAAGATGGTCCTACTACTTCCAAGACTTCTTCCACTTATAACTGTCCCACCTGTACATCCGACTCTTTTAGCTGCCTGCATAACTAAATCACTATAACCTTCTTTAACAATGGTTACAATTAATTCATAGGTATTTTTTTTAGTTTCCACAATCTCATCTCCTACATAATTATCACTTATAAATTTACTTGAACTATTTAACCTTATTGAAAAAGCAATTCCCTTCCCAATTTCTTTTATTTTTAATTTACTATCTATTTCATTAAAAATACTATCTTCAATTCTTTCAGGTATCAAAGAAAAATAAACACTCTTTCTAATTTCATCTAACCCTAAATATTTAAGTAAACTAACTGAAGCCGTTCCACTTCCGTATGTCATAGCATTATATATTAATTTATGCTTCTTGAATAAAGATTTTATTTTCTTTTCATCATTAAAAATCATTACTAATAACTTCATCATATCACCTATAATCTACTATACTATCATCTAATATAACATTATCAAATGATTTTTCTTCAACACTATAAATTAAACCTACTATTTCAATGATAATAACCGGAATTATACTTACTAAAGATAAAACTCCAAAGGCTTCTTTTAAATAATCAGCACTAACGGTTGATGCCACTCCTACTAACATAGGAAGTAAGAAACTAGACGTCATATTACCAGCAACTACTCCAGCTGAATCAAAGGCAATTGATAGAAAATTATTGGGTGTAAAGAAAGCAAATAAAATGGCTAGAAAATAAGTTGGAATTAAAAATGCCATAACGGAATATCCATTTAAAACTCTCCATAAAGACAAAATAACGGATAAAGATACTCCAATACAAAGACAAACTTCTAGGAATTTATCTTTAATACCACCATTTGTAACTTCGTTTACATAATTAATTAACACTTTTAAAGATGGTTCGATTTTGGAAATAAAGTATCCGAAGACTCCTCCAATTATCAAAATAATAATATGATTAATGCCTCCTAAATGACTACCTAACATATACCCGATTTTAAAGAATCCAACATCTCCGCCAGTTAAGAATAAAGTAATTCCAATTAAGACCATTAGTAAACCCGTTATAATACTTCGAAGTTCTCTTTTTCTTTTTTTATCTTTAAAGTGATAAAACCAAAAATACATAACTGCAAGAGGTGTCATGGAACAAAATACTTGATAAAAATTCATCCATAAAGTCTCTAGAAAATCTAATCTTTTTAAAATAGGATCTGAATCATAAACAATATGAGGGTGATATAAAAGCCCTAAAATTAAGATCATTAAAATTGGTCCAATTGAACAAATTGATAAAATACCAAACTCTGAACTATCCGTCTTTTTTCTTCTAATATGAGATGCAAACCCAACTCCAAAAGCTAATATAAAAGGAGCCGAAATTGCACCGGTTGTGACGGACGCCATATCAAAAGCAAAAGGAATAATATCAAAATTCCCAAGCATTAAAATAAGAAAAATAAGTAAATAACCTGATATTAAAATATATTTAAAATCAATTCTTTTTAAAATTCGAAAAATAGCTAACATTAAGAAAATTCCAATTCCAATTGATACAAAAAGTAATAAAACTGGTAAAGGTATTCCATTAGCTTCATCACTTACAGTTAAAAATTCAGGTTCTAAAACGGTAATAAAAGTACCTAGTAAAAAACAAACCACTAATATTAAAACTAAATTTTTCTTTTTAATTAAACTTTTGCTAATCTTTTCCCCTATAACATTTAAAGATATATCAGCCCCACTTGTAAATAAAGTTAAACCAATTATAACCATTAAAGAACTACAAATAAATCTAATGATAGTATTTGTATCTATTTTAAAAAAGAAACTTAAAATAAGTACTAAAATAATAATTGGAGATATACCATATATTACTTTTTTTAAGTTTTCTACAATACTATTATACATGATAACCTACTTAAAGAATAGTTTATATAAACCATTTTTCTTTTCAACAATGGAATCAAAGTTACTATCTCTTTTAATATTTTTATAAACACTTTTAGGTATATCATTAATTGTACCTGGTTCAATTAAATAATTTTTACCTGTTATAAAATCATCTATATAGATAAATGGTACTCTTCCTGCAAAAATAACATTAGCATTGGTACCCCTTTCAGTTTTTAAAAGTTTATTCATTCCATATAAAGATGAAACAATCAAAGTATATTTACTTCCATTAATATTATCATAAACGGCTTTTAAAACATTATCAACATTCGTAAGTTTCGTTTTTAATTCATCAACTGTTGAAACATTATCAACATCAAAATTAACAATAATTAAATCACTATTAAATTGATTAATAATTGATACTATTCCCGTTGGATTATTTTCATATGGTGTAATATCTACAAATTTTAAAGTATCAGTTGCTTCATTTTTAAGTCCATTACAGAAATAATTGATAATCGGTATTTTATCATTAGAACATAAAACTAAACCGGTTGCTTTAATACTTTCAAGATTAGATACCATTGAATATTTAGCAGTTTCTAGATTATACATAAATGGTATTTGTTTATTACTCGTAACATTAAATAATGAATAATATGAAAAGTTATTAGTTTCACTTCCAAAAGCAATACCTGATAAAGAATCTATAAAGTTAGTTAAATTAATATTATCATAATTATAGAAGAAGAAAATATCATCTTTGCTAAGTTCAAAATTTGTATTAATCATAAATGGTTTCGTATTTCTAGGTAAAGCCCTTGTTGCATATAATACATCAAATTTTTGAGTAAATGATTGCCACTTTTCTCCAACTTTTGAAATAAACATTTTAAAGAAGAAGTTTAAATCAACTGCTTTCGCTGTATTATCAATAGCCGATAATCCCATGATAAACCCAATTGGAGCATAACTTGCCATTTCAATATTAAGATGACTAAACACTTCAATTAATCCTTTATAATCTTCAATATTAATACTTGAGATGATTAAATGTAAATAAACCTTTTTATCTTTATTAGGATTTAGATATTTTAAAGTTTCTTTTAAATGTTCAACTATCTTCATACTTGTATCAACTAAACAAAAAATATGTAAATTACTCTTTTTAGTATCAAAATCATTTTTTAATTTTTGTAATACCTGATTATTAACTAAAGTTTTATTAACAACATCTTTATCTATTAAAGTATAATTATATAATTCATTTACATCTAAACTAATATTTCTATAAGCATCAAAATAATTACTAACTTTTGAATCAATAGTTGAAAACATATGAGTTTTTGTTAACATATCAAAAGTTGGCATTATAGATGCATCATAAATAGAAAAAGATTCTTTTTTTTCAACACCAAATCCATTTATTAAAAACAAAACTGTTTTCTTATTCATTGTATCACCCTTTATTCTATTAATATTTTAGCATACTTTTCAAAAAAAAAATAGATATTATTCTATTTTTTTATAATTTCTAATTCTTTACTCGAATATATTTATACTTTCTAAAACACAATACATCTTATTATTTATTATTTTTCAAATAATCATTAATTACTTGTTTAATCTTTTTAATTGGTAATTCTGTATATTTGCTAATTTTTTCTATTACTTCATTAGCTTTATACATATTAATAATTATATCTCTTTGTTGTTCAGCACGACCTAATGTTAATCCTTCAGATCTTCCAATATTAATTCCTTTAGACATTCCAATATTAATTCCTTCAGACCTTCCTTCTTTCCTACATAACTCTAATAAAGCCTCATCAAAATCCTTCTTTTCTTGGTCTGGATAATAATATAGACCTAATTCTCCTTCTCCCATCATATTCTCGATCACCTCCATCATCCTTTCTTTTATCTCTTCTTTTATATGAAGTCTTGCTACTAGCTCTTTTACTTCACTATATTTATTAGTAGCCATTATAGCACCCATTATTATTAAATTCTCTTCATATATATTACTTCCTTGATACTTATTATTATACACTGCTTGATAACATTTGACAATATCTAAATTAAATATTTCTAAATTTTCTGAATAATAATCACTGGTATCTAATATATCTACTACTCCATATTTATTTAATTTCTTATTCTTTTTAGAAAATGTATTAAAGTTTACTAAGGTTACAGGTATTATCTCAGTATAGTTATTTCCTTTCTTAATTCTACTACTTATTATTTTCAATACGTAAAATAAATTTCTATTTAATTTTAATTGATGAGCTTTTGATAAGTTTTTCTTCTCTTTAAAAGTATAATTGCTATTCTTAAAGAAACTTGCTAAATCCATTGTGAAGTAATTAAATTCTAATACGATTATTCTTTCCTTATTATTTAACTTTACTTTTATAACTACATCACATTCTGGAACCATTTCATTTTTTACTCCTTCGATTATTTTTAAAGGTTGTAAACTTATATTTCCTTCTAATTCTTTATAATCTATTTTTAAAATACAAGATACTATAAAAGTTGTAATATCTAGATTATTAACATTACCAAATAAAGCTTTAGCATTAGTATCTTTAATACATTGAATTATTTCTCCTTTTTTATGATTATTTGCTTCTTTTGTCATACTAATTCCTCCTTGCAAATTGACTATAACATAGATTACAAAATATGTCAAATATTGTAAATTTACAAATTATAGACAAAAATTGCTCAAATCGTCAAATTGATTGAAATAATAAGATTAATTTGCCAAATTGAGGGTTAAAAAAAAGGTCAATTTTAAAAATTGAGACCATTTTTCTTTACAATTTAGAGAAAAAATTTTTTTCAACATCAAATTTCAAAATTCCTAGAAAATTAATTTCCAGGAACTTATTTTTTTAACTTTTTAACTTTATTTTTTCTTTTTATATAAGTTATATCCGTAAAATCATGTAAAGCATTATCCCCGATATTAACTTCTGATATATCACCATTTTGAATATTTTTATCTATCTCATTTACTATAACTTCAAATAATTGTCTAATACCTCTAGCACCAACTTTTAAATCAAAGGCTTCACTTGCTAAATTATGTTTAAAGTTATCAGTCATGTTTATTTTTATATTAGATAGTTCATAAGACCTTTTCATTAAGTTAACATAACCCATTTCACTTTCAATGATTTCTAATAATACTTCTTTTGATAAATCATTTAATCTTATAATATTAGGAACTCTTGCTAGAACTTGTTCTTCAAAACCATAAGCCAGCAAATCTTTTCTGGTTACTTCTTTTGAGATAGCTTTTTCATTATTAGCAAAACCTAATTTTCTTGAATTTTTTATTCTATTTTCTATTACTTTATCAATATCTTGACAAGCTCCCATTAGTATAATAAATAAGTATTCAGTATTAAACTTAAAAGGCTTGGAATAAATACTCTTTTGAACATCTCTGACGTCACCTTCAATTAAAGTTAATAATTCTTCTTGAACTTTTCTTCCAAATCCAACATCTCCGGAATCCCTTGCTAATTTATCAAATTCATCTAAACCTAAAATACCATATTGAGCTTTCGTAGCATTTTCGCTAGCTGAAGAGATTAAACCTAAAATTAAATCTTCAACACTTTTACCAACATAACCACTAGCCGTATAACTATTAATAGAATCTCTTTTAAAAGGTAATTTAAAAGTTCTTGCTAAGGCTTCAAAGATAGCTGTTTTTCCAACTCCAGTTGAAGCTATCAAGAAAACATTTTGTTTTAGTTTTCTAAATTCATCTTCTGAAAATCCTTTATACCTATTTAAAGTATGGTTATAAAAAGCATTAACAATTCTAAATACTTGTTCATCTTGCCCCTTAATTTCTTTTTTAATTAAATTAACAGCATCCATAACATGTAAGCCATTGATAGTTCGATTTTTAACATCAACATCAAGTCCATCATCAGAAGAAGTTACTTTTTCTGTATTAGTACCATATTCATCTTCATCATCCATATCTTCTAAAAAATCTGTACCTGCTGAACCTACTCTTAAATTCTTTAAATCGCTTTCCCTAAAAACAATATTTTTTAAGTTTCTATCTTTGGTTTCAACAGCATATTTAAAAAATCGAATAATTCCATCAAACCCTTCATTGGTTTCTAAACCTCTTTCAATTAACAAATCAACAAACTTTTTACTAACTTTTACTTTCCGTCCAGAATTTTCTAAAGTTTTCTTATATTGATATAAAGGCGATAAGTTTTTATCTTTCAAAATCTTTAAAGCTAATTCTTCTGTCATTTCATTCATATAAATAATTTCATCATCAAAACAAGTAACTAAAAATTCTCCTGTAAGACCTAAATCTAAATAATCTTCATTATGCATTTTTTCATAATAATTTTTAGATTCATCTTCTTCTTTATAATAAGTATCTACGAAACAAACAAAAGTTATTAAAGAAAAATCAAATGCAAAAGTTTCATCATTTTTAGTTGGAAAATAAATTTTAGTTGACTTAATTAATTTTTCTAATGATTTTAAATATAAATTTTCATCATCGATCCCATCTTCATCAGTTGAAAATTTAGAATTATTAGAATTAATATTATCAATTACCACAATTCCTCTTTGAGCCAAATATAAATTACCTTTACTAGCATTTGTTAAAAAATTAACAATATTAGCTGCATCACTTAAATAACTATCAGTTAACTCAATTTCAACAATAGGTATTTCCGAACTAGATTCAACTAAAGCATTTTTGATAGTTGTTTTACCAGTTCCAATAGGTCCCATGATTAAAGCATTACGTTTGTTTTTACGCATAACATCAATAGCTAAATCAGATTTAAAATACATTTGATTATTGTATATTTTACTAATAAGTTTTTCAATTACTTCATCTTGACCTAAAACTTTTGATTTTAATTTTGCCTCTAATGAATTAATACACTCATCTAAATTATAATCTGGAATAATTCGAAAATCTTTATATTTATTATAAAAGGCCAAAATAACTTTATTTTTTTCAACAATATCATCGATTGGTATGATCATATTATCTATATCATTCTTAAAAAACTCTGTTTCGTTTCCTCTTATTTGTTCATTTAAAATATCATCTATTTCTAAATAAACAACCTCGTTTTCTTTATTATCTATGGAAACAATATCTTGCCCTTCAAATTTATTATGTCCTTTAATAACTCTAATAAATCCATCACTTATTTCTTTACCTTCAACTTTATCTAACATTTGATAATAATTTTCATCGTTTATTTTTAATCTTCTTAGTATTACAGCATGCATAAAAAACCTCCTAGATTTATAATAAAACAAATAAATAAAAAAATAAATCTATTTGACACAACCTTGACAGATAGATTTATTCATTTTTATCTTTTTTATAAAAGATAGCTGGCATTATCTTTAAATCATTATATTTTTCATTGATGTCATCAACCATTTTTTGAATTTTATCATCATTTTGATCTTGATTATCAAAGAAAGATATTTGATTACTTTTAAAGTTAACTAAATCAGATACTCGAACTCCAATATTTCTAACTAAGTTAGATGCAACTATCGTATCCAAAATATCTAAAACCGCTTGATATAATTCCATTGTATTATTAGTTTCGTTAACAAGTTTCTTTTGATGAGAATAATCTTTAAAATAATTAGTTTTGATTGTAATTGCTATCGTTCTTGCATATAACTTTTCTTTTCTTAATTTTATGCCTATTTTTTCACACATAACCATAAGTTTTCTTTTTAAAAACTCTTTATCATTGGTATCAAATTCTAAAGTCTCTGAAAAACTAATACATTTATTTTTACCTGTTTTACTAATAACCTTCGAGTCATCTATTCCATTAGCATATTCAATCATGAACTTACTTCGATTTTTAAAGTGTTTTCTTAATAAAGATTCATCACAATGAGCTAAATCACCAATTGTCTTAATTCCAATATTTCTTAATTCTTGACTACTACTTTTTCCAACAAATAACAAGTCTTCAACCGGTAAAGGCCAAAGTTTATCTTTAATTTCATTATTAAATAAAGTATGAACTTTATCAGGCTTTGAAAAATCACCAGCCATTTTAGCACATAATTTATTATTACCTATTCCTATATTAACTGTAAAGCCAAACTTATCTTTAATTTCATTTTTCATATGATATGCAAGTTCTAAAACATCATCATATAAAAGAGTCGTATTAGATAAATCTAAAAAACATTCATCAATTGAAAATCTTTCAACATCAGGTGTAAAACTTAAAAAATATTCATAAAGTTTATCTGATGTTTCTTTATAAAATTCAAAATTAGGTTTAAATACTTCTAAATTTTTACATTTTAATCTTGCTGAATGTAAAGTTTCAGCTGTTTTAATTCCATATTTTTTAGCAACTTCACTTTTAGCCAAGACTATTCCATGTCTTTTAGCTTCATCTCCAGCTATGACACTAGGAATTAATCTAATATCTTCCTTGTATCCATTTTTAAGAAGATAAACAGCACTCCAAGATAGAAATGCATTATTAACATCAACATGAAAAATAATATTCATAAGACCCACCCTTATGAATATTATACATTCACCTGTTTAAAAAATAAACACTAAAATTTAAAATTGTTGCAAATATTAACCAAATTAAATAAGGTATTTGTAAGTAAGCAGCTTTTTTAGAAATGCCATGAAAACAAATTATCATATAAATAACTACTATATCTAAAAATATTATAAAGATAAAGGCAAATAATCTTAATTCTAAATTAAAGAAAATAATTGGCCATAAGAAATTAAGAACTAAATTTAAACCATAGATAAGTAAACATATATTCTTATGAGATGAAATGTCATTATAAATTATATAACTAGATATTCCCATTAGAATATAAAGAATTGTCCAGACTATTCCAAATAAGTAACTAGGAGGAGCAAAACTTGGTTTAATTAAATTATTACTATAATTACTTATTCCCTCTTTGGTTAATAAAAAAGATATAAAACCAACTAATAAAGGAATAATTATAGCAATTATTAAAGTTTTAATGTTTTGATTTAATTTAATTTTCATTGTATCACCACTAAATACTATGAAAATTAATTAGGTTTTATACAATAGGAAAGTGTGTTTCAAAATTCATATAGAAATTATTGGGCTTAATTAAATACAAAATATAAAAGAACAAAAAGTGATATCAAAAAAATAGAAAAAAAACTAAAAAAAAGTATTAAAAAAGTCTTGCCAATATAAAAAATAAAATATATAATAATGTGTCAAGAAAGTGAGGATACAAAGATGAGTCAATTCAAAACTTATACCTTTAGGTTATATCCAAATAATGACCAAAAGAAAAAACTTAATTCTTTTCTTGGAACTACAAGATTTGTTTATAATCATTATTTAGAATTAAAAGAAAAAGAATATAGTTTAAACTTTAAAGATATGAAAAAAGATATTCCAAGTCTAGTAGAAAATTATCCTTGGATGAAAGAAGTAGATTCTATAATTCCAAGATGTGCAATTGATAATTTAGAAAATGCTTTTACTAGATATTTTAATAATTTAGGAGGTAAGCCTAAATTCAAAAAACATTCTTCACTATGTAGTTATAGAACTTCTTGTATAAGAAGGGAACATAAAGATAAAGAATATCAAAATATAAAAGTGGATTTAATAAATAGAACAATTAAATTACCTAAAATATCTGAAATAAAAATAAAAGGTTATCGTAACTTAACTACATTTGATAAAAAGATAATTAATGTAACAGTTAAAAGAGTTGCAGGTAAATATTATGCTAATGTTTTAGTATCAGAAGATATAGAAGTACCTAGTTTTAAACCATCTTTAAATATGGTTGGAATAGATTTAGGAGTAAAAACATTAATGACAACAAGTGATGGAGAAAAAATAGAAAATATAAAAGAACAACTAGCAAGATATGAACATAAATTAAAGGGTTTAAATAGATGGCTAGCAAGAAGTAAAAAAGGAAGTAAAAATAGAGAAAAGATAATTATAAAAATCCAAAAATTAAATCAAAAAATTAGAAATGCAAAGAAATTCTATAATAATATTATGATAAATAAAATATTAAAAGAAAATGATGTTGTTTTCTTAGAGAATTTAAAAACCAAAGAAATGATAGAAAATGGTGCATCTAGTTTAGCAAAATCTATATCTAATTCAAACTTTAGTGACATTATAAATAAATTTAAATATAAAGCAAAGATGCTAGGTAAGAAAGTTTATCAAGTTAGTACTTACTTTCCTAGTAGTCAAATATGCTATTCGTGTGGTTCTCGGAATGAAAAGGTTAAGAATTTAAGTGTGAGAAAGTGGAAATGTCCTAATTGTCATAATGTAAATGAAAGAGATATAAATGCTAGTCTTAATATATTAGAAGAAGGAATGAAGTTGTATTTTAAAGATTTGGATAAAGAAATGAAATTATATTTAGAAAATATAGATAGAGAATTAAAGTTAATTTAGAATAATTATAAATCATATAAAAAAAACGGTGGCGACCATCGAATCTTGGTCTATGGAGGATACGAAGTATCCTATGAAGTAGAAATAGGAAGTCGTGAGGCTTCCTTAGTGATTTACGAATTTATTCGAAAATTACTTTTGTTCTATCAAATTATTCTCGTATTTATAAAATTATAAACTTTATCATAAGCTAAATCATAATCATAATCTTGATAATTTAAGTAATAATCAATTGGATTATTTACTTTTCCTAAAGATTTATTTATATCATAATAAAGTTTTGCTGTTTTAATACCTTTTTCAGTTACTAAATAATTAAATATTTCAATATCTGTATCTAAAAAAATAATATTGAATGGTAAATCATCTAAAATTTTCGTTTTTAAGATATCTATAAAATCAAAATTTCTTATATTATTATTTTCATCTAAATTATACTTAGTAATAATATTATTTACTTCATCAGAAATTAATAATATTTTTAAAGGATTAATATTTGAGCAAACAGATAAAAGACACATGAAGACTATAACTTGAATTGTTAAATTTTCTTTTTTTAGGGGATAAGAAACTAAATCTTTTTGATAATAAATAGTATCATCTACTATTTTAAAAAGATTATTATTATCAAGATATTCTAATTTTTCTTTTGTTAAAAATTTACCATAATCCGTTTTAATTATCTCAAATATTTCTTGAGTTAGACTATTAAAACTTTTTAACTCATCATTCATATTATCCTTATCCTTACTATAATTAATTATAACCTAATAATAGTAAAAATAAAAGTGATTAGACACTAGGTGTAAAGTATATAAAAGAAAAATAGGACTCCACCGATAATAGAGTCCACACAAAAATGATTTAACATTTTTTTGTTGCATAATTATAGTATCATATTTATACTATAAAGTCAACTATTTTTCTTTGTCTTTTTTAGGTTCTTCAGTCTGTTCTAATTTAGCAATCATGTCTTTCATAACTTCAATTGTTTTATCTCTTACTTCTTCAGCAGCATCTTTTAAAACTGGTGTTCCTTTATCAATTGCTAATTTAACTAAATCTTCACATTTCTTTTTAATATCTTCTGATTTCTTTTTAGCAATCTTTAATACTTTTTCTTTGTCTAAATCATTTAAGTCCTTACGAATTTCATTAATTTTATCTTGAACCATATCTGAAACATCTGAAATACTTAATTCTTTTGCTCTTGATACTAAATCAAGCATTTTGCCTTTAAGTTCCTTTCTTGTTTCACTACCTTTCTTTGGTGCAAATAAAATTCCTAAACTTGCTCCAATTGCAACACCTAATGCTAAATTGCCTAAATTTTTCTTTGCCATTTAAAATTCCTCCTCTTCCTCTTTCTTTTTCTTAAATTTTGCAATTACATTACCAATTAACGAAGTTAATACTCCAGCAATTCTATCATTTACTACATTAATAGAATTTGTAACTTTGGAAATAACCTCAAAGACTTGGTCTATAGTCTTCATCTTCTCGTTTATATCATCAAGTAATAAGTTAACTCTTGTAATGGTAAAATTTAATCTTACACATAATATTATTAAAGCAATAATCAAAATTATACCAAAAACGGTTAATAAAATTAATAAAAAATCCATTTCTAATCCTCCCTATCGTACATTGTTTCAATAAGGTCGAATAAATTATCTTCTAATTTATCCCCTTTTTCTTTCTTTTCTTTTTTAACTTTTCCATCATTTATTTCTTTAGATACATCTTTATAATCGGTGTTATAAGCAAGTCCTAAATCAGTATAATATTCATCAGCTTCTCCTAAGGTTACTTTATCGATAACGGGTTTACCATCATCTTCAATTTTATCTCTTAACTTACTTAAATCTTCTTTAGGTTCTTCATCTTCTTCTTTAGGAGTATCTGAGTCTCTTGAAAATAATTCATTTTCTAAATCACCAAAGGCTTTATTTCGAACACTATCAAGATCCATTCGACTAACCCTGCTTGTAATTCTTATCTCTTTATTTTCTTTAACTTCCTCTTTTTTATAATTCTTATCTAAAATACCATAGATAGGCGAAATAATAGGTGATGGAGTAAACCCTCCAACCTTTTTAGGCTCTTCTTTCTTAGGATAATCATATCTTGGTACATCTCTTATTTCTTTTTCAACATAAGTTTCTCTACTTTCTCTAGTTTTAAATGGTTGTTCTACTTTTTTTGGTTCTTCTTTAGGAGTATCTAAAATAAAGTCTTCATCTTCAAATATCATTTCGGTTATTTTAGATTCTCTTTTAGGAGGTTCTTCTTTGGGTATTTCAACATAGCTTGTTACCTCTTTTTCTTTCTTTGGAACCTCAAATTTTATCTCTTCAACGATTTCTCCATCATCATCTTCGTTTTCTTTTCTTCTTCTTGGAATTTCAACCTTTTTAGCAATAACTTCCTTTTCTTTTTTAACTTCTTTTTCTTTTACTTTTTGAATAGGTCTTGTATCTTCTACTTCTTCCTCTTCTTCTTCCTCAAAAAAGATATTTTTAAGTTTATCGACTAATCCCATTTTCTCACCTTCCTAGTTCTTCTTCTGTATCAGTTTCAAGACTATCTTGGTCTTGTCCAGTATTCTGTTTATCCTCATATTTATCGAATTCTTCTATATATTGTAAGAAGTCATCATCATCTTTCTTTGATTTAAAGATATTAAATTCTTCTGTTGTTGTCTCTAACTCTTTATTACTTAATCGATAATTAATAACACTTTCATTATAATCGATTGTTGATAAGATATAGCAAATATTTAAAAACGAATCATATAAATCTTCTTCCTCGACATAAGCTTCGATTTTAGCATAATTGTACATAACTTCTAGAAAGTATTTATTATTAACTTTAGAAATATCAATGTACCCAAATCCATTAGCTGAATTTAAGTTTCTTGAATAATAAATATTAGAATCAACCTTATGACTTTCTTTTGTTTTATAAAAATAAGAAATCATATCAACATATAAATAATAGTAATTATCCTTATCTTTAATCTCTAAATTCGATTGTTTTTTAAGAGATACCCTTGTCCCTCTTGGTAAATAAAATTTATATCCATCAAATGAGGTATTAGTTAAATTGGTATCTTTATATAAAACGGTATTTATAATACTATCAAAACTTTCTTCTTCTACTTTAGTAATACTACATCCAGTAAATAAAAGAATGATAAGAGCAAGACAAAAAATTTTTTTCATAATCCACCTACTCTTTAACCATTATATCATGTATTTCACTAAATATATACCCCTTTTTTTAATTTTTCGTATCTAGAACTTGATTTTTATAAATTGGACAGCTTAATTTTGTAAACTTTTCTTACTATTTTATTTTAATATTATAAATATTTACAATGTAAAAAAATGTCGAATCTCGACACTTTTTTAATATTTCGTAACTCGATTAGAGAACCATACTCCATAACCAGGGAAGTTAACAACAGAGGTTGGATTGATATTTCTCGATTCATAAGTTGAAAACCATGTATAATCTTTCATATAAAGTCCTGTTGCAACTGCAAAGTGTAGGTGTTGTCCAGTTGTACATTGATCATAACTCCAAGTAGAAGGATCACCGCCTATAGTTGCTATAACTGTATTTTGGTCAACATAATCTCCAACTTTAACTCGGATATTTTTAGTATGGAAGTAAGCGGTTGTATAATTATTACCATTTATATTATGGTGAATAAATATCATATTACCACCACATTTATATTTCAAAGTAATAGCCCCAACTATTCCTGGAGCGGCTGCATAGATATTAGTATTAGTACTACCGGCAATATCAATTCCATTATGCATACCACAATAATATTGACCATTATTTCTTGTATAGCAACGCATTCCATAATTACTTGAAATTCTTCCATTTACAACTGGTCTTACAAAACCATTTGAATAAGGAACTTTACTCGTACAATCATTAATATCTTGAGTTTCTTTACAACCTAAATCTTCATACATTTTAATATTTTTCTCAGCTGCTTTAATCTCTTCATCAATTGACATCGAAACATCTAACATCGAATTTAATTCTTTACCAAGAGAAGATAAACTAACTTCTAACTCTTTTTGCTTTTTATCAAGACTTACTAATTCGTTTTTTAAATCAACTTGTTTTTGTTCATTCTTTTTTATAGTAGCATTGTATTCATCAATTAATTCATCGTTATATTCAACTAATTGACCACTAACAGCACTCCGATAAATAAAATCCGTTATATCTTTAGCCCCAAATATATATTCAAGATAAGCACTTTCACCATTAGCAATTTGTAAGAAATGTAAAACTTCTTTAATTTCTAATTCTCTTTCTTTGGCTTGTTCATTTAATGTATCTATTTCTTTTGTTAAGGTTTTAATTGTTGTTTCATGTTCTGAAATTGTATTAGTTATATTTTCAATTTTATGATTAACATCGTTTATTTCTTGCTGCTTCAAGGCTTTACCAGCATCTTGATCGGCTTTCTTTTGTTTTAAAGCAGCAAGTTCATCTCGAAAATCTTTTAAAGTTTTGGCTTCTACTTTAAAAGGCATTATAAGTATTAATAATAAAAAAGCAAATACAATATATCTTTTTTTCATAATCATCATATCCTTTATATATGAAAAGTATATCATATTTTTGCTTTTAATGCAAAGTTATATCATTATCAATTGTAAAATAATGTAAATATTTTTAACTTTTATCTTGAAATTCATAATCTAATATTTCTAAATTCAAAGTTAGGATATCACTGTAAGTAAAAGATTTAATTCGTTCATTAGCACCCGTTGTTTTAATAGTAAAAATAAAGTTATAAGTATTTTCAATACATCCTTCAAATTCTTCAATCTGGTTTCTAGCCCCATTAAATCTAAAATGTAAAGGTTTTCCAATTTCTTTTGTTAAATCGTTTTTTATCTTTGATATCATCTTGGATACCCCACATACATAGTTCCATTCGTGATAATTCCCCCAATGCCTTTAGCACCATATTTAGTTTTTTCTAAAATACCAATTAAATCAATAGGTTTATTTTTATCGCTTAAAGCAACACTTGATGCAATAATGGCTGGGTCTAGTGCATGAATATTAACTCGTTTTGGACTACTTGCAAAATTAGCTCCAGCTTTAATTAATTCTTCATAATTAGACTGACAAGCCCCAGCTATAATTATTAAATCATCATGACTTTCATATTTTCTGGCTTCCCTAACTCCTTTAATAAAATTAGTTGTATTTTTATAATTATCATTATCACTTTCAGCCCCAAGTTTTTTATAATAAGCATCATGTCCGGTTATTACTAATATATCAGGATTATATTCTTCTAATAATTTTTTAATATTACTACTTATTTCATCTTCTTTTATTTTAATTCCTACAGCTTTAACATGAACATTTTTATAAAAATCCATACATCTTTCTAAATATTCTTCATCGGAATCAATATGTAGAACCTTACCAGGCAAGTAAAAGTATTCATTTCTATCTAACTCGACATGAAACCTATCTAAAAATACTTGATCATCTTTAATATTTTTATTAACTTCTACTTTCTTTAAATCTGATACATCAGCATCTGCTAATAATCTTATATTAACCCCTTTTAAAATAGCAATCCCTGAATCAATATCTAATATTTTAAAGACTGTATCATTGTTATATGAATTTCTTGTTACTAAATCTCCTATATTAAATGGCATATAATCATCTCCATGAAATTATATGCCAAATATTTATTTATTATGCTAATGATAAATTATAAGTAAAAAGTTTTAGAACTATTTTTACCAATTAAAAGTATATGCTTCATTTATAAATACTTTATATGTATCAAACTCAACATCATCATAACTATTATCATAAGGATATTCAAACTCAAAATTAGCAGTACGTCCAGGTTTAACAGCTGATTCTAATGTATCTGAATGTCCTACTACTTTCTTATCTTTGTAGTAGACAATTGCTATTTCTATATATTCTATTTCATCATCAGTTGTATTTTTTATCTGTCCAACTATTTTTTCTCCTGTATCATTTGAAGTTGCTTTTAACTTATCAGTATAAGAATAATCATCTGATTCTTCTACTTCAACAAATACTTTATAATGATCATAATTTTCTGGTGATCCATAAAGTTCTACTGCAAACTCTGAATTTTTAGTTACAGATTCTAAATCCTCATTAGAAGAACCAAGGAAATTGTCATCTTTATCATAAAACTCAACTTCTATTTCAATATCATTTATACCATTATTAGTATTCTTTCCAATCATTATATTTTCATTTCTAATAGTTTGAAAAATTGAATATTCAACATTACTTGCTTTTTCATTTTTACCAGTTGTACTTCCACTTGAACTACTATGATTGCTATTATTATCTTTATTATTGGTATCTTTATCTTTGTTATCATCAACTTCATTAGTATAATCATCAAAATCATCTGAGTTATTTGTAGAATTATTTGATTTATTACCTAAAAGTATTATCATTACAACTACTACTAATATTACAATAACTAAAATATACCAATATTTTTTTAACTTTCCAATTACTTTTTCTAATTCTTTATTATATTTTTTCTCTTCTTGAATATTTTTATCTTCTTTTTTATCTTCTGTTTTATTTTCAGTTATTTCTTCATTACCTTTTATCTTTTTTAAAATTTCAGGATGCTTTTTGAAAATTTTGATTGCTATAACACTAATTAGAATTAAAATAGCAATTATTATAAATAAATAATAAGAAATTCCACAAGTATAATTATCACTTGGCATAACTCCTCGTGAAGTTATATCATAATTCATAGCAAGAGAACTTATTCCTAAAACTATATCAAAAATGATCACCAAGATATTTTTATTTAAAATAGCAAACAATAAAACTAAAATAATTGATATTATTAATACAATTGTAATGACCACATTTATAGTTGCTTCTTCATGTACCCAATCAATACCCTCACTATTGTCCATTGCATATTTATAAATCTTGAAATTTTCTATAATTGATAAATTAACTGCATCTTTATTTGTTAAATCTACTTCATCAAGATACATTTCCCCTGGGGCACTTAATAATTCTTCTTTAAGTTCACCAATTGATTTTTGATAAGGCATAAATAAGCCTAAAAAAGCAACTACCCCTAAAATAATAATAAATATTTTTAAAGCTTTTAAATAATTTATATTTTTCATTTTTTACTCCTATCCTTAATTAGTAACTTCTAATAATTTTTTATTAACTCTTGTTTGAACTTCTAAATAATAAGCAAGTTCTTTAGAATTCAAATCTTTATCTTCCCATTCAGAAAAACTATTAGTAAATTCAGTATATCTACTTAAAAAATTAGTATAATCTGAAAGTAAACTTAAATCCGAACCATTAGATGCTTTATATTTCTTCATAAATGCTATATATTCATCCATAAACTTTTCATAATTATCCATTGCTGTTTTAAAATCTGCTCTCATTTCTGAATTATTATTTGGTGTAGATGTTTCTGGTTTAGTTGTATCTGAAGTTGAATTATCTGATACTTCTTCTGGCGCTTCCAAAGATATTTCAATAACATTTGCTCCAAGATATCTTAAAGTTAATTCATAATCGTTAGAATTTTTAGCTTTATAATACTTATCTTCTCTACTGTAATCTTTGGTAAAACCACGGTTTTCACATTCCTTAACATATTCTTTATATTTTTCAATGGTTGTATTTCCTAAATGAACTATAAATGTCTCACTATTATCCCAAGATATTTTTCCAAGTGTTGATTCAGGTTTAGGTAACATAGCTCCAAGTCCCGTTTTTGGCCACTCAATTTCTTTCATATTAGAAGTTTCTGGAATTTCAAAGGTAATATCCATTTCCTTATTAGATTCTAAATACACAATTCTAATAGAATATCCATCTTTATTAAAAGCACCATAAACTGTATCCCAATTTTCATATTCTAAATCAATATCAAACCCAGCAGATATACAACTTTGAACATAGTTCTTATATTCTTTTTTAGAAATCTTTTTTATCTCAATACTAGCTAAATCACTACGATTGGTTTTAATCTCTCCAGTCAAAATTTCTGATTTAGGCATTTTATCACCTAACTCAATTTCATTCCAATCAATTTTTTTATTGCCACATCCGCTTAACATAATTACTAAAATGCTAACAAATAATATTTTAAAAATATTTTTCATTTCTACCTCCTTCCATTTTAAATTATATATGCTTTCACTAGTAAAGTCAACAAAATTCGTGCTTTTTTCTTTCGTTTTATTAGTAAAGACTTTGCATTTATCAAAGTATAAAATAACATCATGAGGTGATAATATGAATCTATGTGAAATTTTAGCGATTAATTTAAAATATTATCGTAAAAAATTTAACTTATCACAAGAAAAATTTGCTGAAATGTTAGAAACAACTTTATCATATTTAAATCAAATTGAAAATGCTAAAGTTGATGTAAAATGTTCTACAATCGATAAATTTGCTCATAATATCAACGAATATGATAAAAAAATTAATATAAAATCAGAAGATTTAGTTAAATTTAATAAAAAACATATTACAAATTTTAAGAGAATAGATGAAAAAAAGAAATAACAACGTTTTATTTCTTTTTAATTATCTAAACTATTAGCAAGTTCCACAAATATTTCTAGTTTTAATTCTTCGGCTCTAACTGTTAAATCATAACCGTATTTATTAAGGATTTTTAATACTTTATCTAAATCATAATTTTTTAAATTATTCCTAATATTCTTTCTTTTATATTTAAATGCATCATGTAATAATTTATTAAACATCTCTTTATCTTTTAAAGGTAAAGGATTTTCTTTTTTGATTAAAGAAATAACCATACTATCAACATTAGGTTTCGGTGTAAATGAATTACGAGATACAATAAATTCTTTCTTTATATCAAAATAATAATTCAAATAAACCGTTAAAGAATTATATTCCCGAGTTCCTGGTTTAGCATTAAATCTTTCTCCTACTTCTTTTTGCACCATAACGGTTATATAGGAAAAATCAAGATTAGAATTAATAACTTTTTCAATGATTGGTGTTGTTATATAATAAGGAAGATTAGCAACTAAATATAAATTATCATACTTATAGTCTTTAAGGTCATTTTCTATATCACTTTTTAAAAAATCTTCAAAGATAATATGAACATTATTAAAGTCTTTTAAAGCCTCATCTAGTATCGTTTCTAGTCTATCATCTATTTCATAACATACTACATTAGTTGCAACCGAAGCAAGTTCTCTTGTTAAATTACCACTTCCAGGTCCAATTTCAATAACCAAAGAATTATCTTTAAACGGAACAGCCTTTACAATTCTTGTTAACACATTCTTATCATTTAAAAAGTTTTGCCCTAAAGATTTTTTATAATTAAAGTCTTGCATAAATTCACCTAAATTAATTATATTATATTTTTTCCTAAAAAGCGATTATTTTTTTACATTATTTAGAATATCATTAATTAGAGGTTGATTTAATGAAAAAAGGTATGGCTTTATTAATTATTTTAATTACAGTTGTTGCTATTCTTTGTATTTTAAAAAATAATAAAAAAGAAGTGGTTAAAGAAGAAGTCGAAACTAATCCTTATCAAGAAGTTAAGTTTTATAAGAAGGAAAACTTGGAAAGATATAAAAAATATAGTATCAGTAATCCAGATTTAAATTCTAAAGATATTGTTTTAAGAGTTAATATGAATCTTGATAATAGTTTTTATACGAATACTAAAGAAGTAAAAGAATTTAACTTATTAATGCTTGTTAATAAATATAATTATTTGGCTAAAGATTTTGAAGTACCTAATTTAGTTAAAGTAGAAGAATATGCTAAAGAAGGTATGTACTTAGAAGAAAAAGCAAAGGATGCATTTATTAAAATGGCAAATGATATAAAAAAAGAAGGCTATAATTTAAGAGCCATCTCAACATATAGAACTTATGATTATCAAAGTAATTTATATAATAACTATGCCAAATGCGATGGTGTTAATAATGCCGATACTTATTCAGCTAGACCTGGTTTTTCAGAACATCATACGGGACTTGCGATTGATGTTGACAATATTACTAAAATTTATACAGATTTTGAAGATACTGATGAGTTTACTTGGATGCAAGAAAATGCTTATAAATATGGTTTTATTTTAAGATACCCCAAAGATAAAGAAAATATAACTGGTTATATCTATGAACCATGGCATTATAGATATGTAGGTCTTAGTGTTGCTAAATATATCCATGAAAATAATTTAACTTTTGAAGAATATTACTATGAATTTTTAGATAATAAATTAGAAAGGTCTTGAACCTTTTTTTAATACTTTAGTAATTTCTTCTTGCTTTTGATAATAAAAATTATCTTGATAATTATAAGTCTTATTTTCTTTAACTATATTATTTCTTAATTCTAACTCTTTTTCTAATTCTTTATTTCTCTCTTGAATTTCAAGAAATGAAACTATTTTTCCTAAATCTTTTATAATTATTTTAGCATCTTTTAATTCTTTTAAAGATAAAACTAAACTTGTAGTTAAAGTAATAGGAACAATTGGTATAACATAAATTAATAAATTCATACAATCACCTAATATCATTCCTATTAAAGAAATTATAAAAGTTATAAATGATATCCATAAATACTTAGTAGGTATTTCTCCAATGTTATAGAATTTTTTAATTTCATAATATATTTCATTTATTTTTTCTAATTCTAAATTATTTTTTTCTTTTTGAATACTATTATCTAAATGCTTTACTTTTTTTAATATTTTAAAAGTTGGCATAACTAAAAGATTTAAAAATGAAAGAAGAATAGGTATTATATTTAAAAAAGCTAAAGGAGGAATTAATCTACTTACAATAAATATAGTTAAAGAAATTGGCAAACTTAACCAAGATATTTTATTAGTAAATTTATTTTGTTTATAACATTTATAAATATCCTTCTTAATATCTTTAAATTCTCTTTCTATATCTTCCATAAACTCCTCCAAATTTCTTTTTATAATAGCACTAAAGACGGTAAAATACAATAATTTTTCCAAAAAAAATACAAGAAAGTCTTGTATTAATCTCGAGGTCTAAAGAATAAAGAGAAAATGAAAGCAAAGAAGATAGCTGATGTAATACCTGATGCTGTTAAATCAAATATTCCCATAGCAAGTCCCATGAATCCAACTTCTGAGGCTCTCACTAATCCACCATGAATTAGTAAATGACCAAATGAAGTAATTGGTACTAAGGCACCAGCTCCAACATGAGCAACGATTAAATCATAGATATTAAAGATATCTAAAGCAGCCCCACATATTACAAAGATACTCGTAATATGACCAGGTGTTAATTTTGTATTATCTAAGATTAATTGAGCAATTAAACAAACGGCTCCTGCAAATAAAAATGAATAAATGTATATCATAGAACACTCTCCAAACTAACAGCATGGGCTATACTTACAATGTTTTCTTTTTGAAAAACCATCGTTGGATTAAATAAAGCCCCGGTTGCTATATATAAAACTCTTTTTAATTCACCTTTTATGAGTTTTTTTATTATATCAGAATAAACAACAAGAGCACTACAAACGGGTCCAGAACCTCCAGCTTGAACATCTTTTTGTTTATCTAAATCATAAAGCATAACTCCACAATCATTGTATTTATCTTTTAAATCAATATCATATTCTTGTTTTAAATAATCTCTTAATATTTCTTTGCCATAAATTCCTAAATCACCAGTTAAAATTAAATCATAGTCATCAACGGTTCTGTTCATATCACTTAAATGTTGATTAATCACATCAGCCGCGGCCGGAGCCATCACACTTCCCATATGTAAAGGATCATTTTGAGCCATATCAATTGGGGTTCCAACAGTTGAACTTTCAATTCGAACTTTTCCTTCTTTATTGGTTAAGATACAACTTGCACCACCCGTTGCTGTGAACGTAGCTGTTCCTGGTTTTGGTGCTCCATATTCAGTTGGATTTCTGAATTGTTTTTCAGATACCATATTATGGCTACTAACACTTACTAAAACATTATCACATACTTTATTTTCAACGAAGTTAGAAGCAATAATCAAGCCTTCCGTGTTAGTTGCACAAGCACTATAAATTCCAAAGAAAGGTCTTCCTAAATCTCTTGCCGCATAACAACTAGCCGTAATTTGATTTTGCAAATCACCGGCAATAAATAAATCAATATCTGATTTTTCATCTCCACTTTTCTTTAAAACTAACTTAATACTATCATTCATCAGTTTAACTTCAGCACTTTCTAGACTATCACATCCAAAATACATATCTTTTTTATAATACTTATCAAATCTTTTACCAAGTGGTCCTTTATATTCATAAGGTCCAACTACTGTTGCTACATCTTTTATATAAACATCTTTATATTTCGTTGTCACTTAGGCACCTCCCATAATAATAAGTCTAATAAAGCCAAAGATATAGGCTGAAACTACTCCATATAAAATAACCGTTCCAGCTAACTTAAACATATTAGCACCAAGCCCTGTAACAAAACCTTCTCTTTTATATTCAATTGCAGCACTGGTCATTGAATGAGCAAAACCAGTAATTGGAATAATAAGTCCACATCTTGCAAATTTAACCCATTTATCAAAGAAACCTAAAGCTGTAAATAAACTTGCAAAGAAGATAAGTGTCACAATCATGAAAATTGAAGCATCACTTGAAGATAATCCTAAATAATAAGAATAAAATTCAACTAATAATTGACCAAGAACCCCAACTAATCCACCAACCATGAAAGCAATAAAAGCATTTTGACCTCTTTTTTCTTTTGGTTTATGATCCATTACTAATTTGTTATATAATTTCTTTTCCATACTATCACCATTTTTATTATTTTCAAATATGGAAAATTTATACAAAAAAAGAACTAGACTTAAATCTAATTCTAATTAACTATTCTTCTGAACTTGCCTCATTATTTTCTGTTTCTTGATTCGTATTTTCATTTTCTGTTTGATTATCTTCTTGAGTGTTATCTTCTAAGTTGCTATTATCAGTTTCAGTATCACCAACAGTAGTTGCTCTTAATATTGTAAATCCTTCATCAGCTTTTCTTAAAGTTAATTGTTTAGTCATATTAAAGCATTCTTCATCTGGTGAATTACAAAGAATATTATTTTTTATTTGATAAGTAACATTAATTTCACTATCAGATACAATTTCTATCGTATCAAGAGAATAAGCTAAACCACCATCATCGAGTCCAAATTCAACAACATCTACATAAAAGTTTTCATCATCACTTGTAAAAAACAAATTATCTTTATATAGAGAAATCGCTTCAATGTTTACCATATCAAGTGGTACACCTACATAATTTTGCATGAATACTTCAGCATCAGCTTTAGGCATTGTATAACGATATTTATATTTGCTATCAGTTGGCTTTTCTCCTTCACCATGATCATATACATGGAAAAAATACCAAGCAAATACATTACTAATATCTTCTTCGGTTGCAGTATCTAAATCAAAGTCTTTACTATAATTATAAATAAAGAAATAATCAAGTAATGTCTTATTATCGGTAGACCAAGTTTTAATATCATCTTCTGTAACCGTAATACTAGGTCCATCAAGATTTGTTTGATCATCTTCAACTGGTTCTTTATTATCTTTCATTAGATTTACAACTCCATAAGCAATCATTGTAATTCCAGCAACAAGAGCTAAAGTTCCAAAAATTATACCTTTTTTCTTTTCATCCATTTAACATCTCTCCTCTACTTTATAATAAGTATACAACAATTTTCTTAATTTTACAAACATTTTTTTATTTTCCAGCAAAAAAGAGTAAAATTACCAAAAATTTCTTCGCAAAGATTATATGATATAATCAAGTAGAATAGAAGGAGTTA
>CANQJD010000008.1 GCA_947624175.1 uncultured Bacilli bacterium | reverse complement strand
ATGAAAAAATTACAAAATTTTCTTAAAAAGTGGATTTTACTTCTTCAAACTGGAATTTACTTTTGCATTTCAGCTAAGGTTTCTTAATATTAGTTCTTCCAAGTAAATAATCTGTATTAGTTTGATAAAAGTCAGCCAGTATATCTAATTTATCAATAGGAATTAATCTAATTCCAAGTTCATATTTAGAATATTGTTGTTGAGTAGTATTAAGTAATTTTGCTATTTCTTTTTGAGTTAAATCTTTATCTTCTCTTAAATCTTTTAATCTTATTATGTTCATCAAATCACTCCTTTATATTATTTTCCTATACATTCAAAAAGATGTGTTGACAATACATCTAAAAGGATGTATAATTTAATTATGATAAGGAGAAATAAAAAATGAGAAGTGATAATAAAAAAGGTTTAATGGTTGGAGTAATAATAGGACTAGTTCTAGTAGTAACACTAGGAGTAACATTTGCAGTTTGGAATTATTCAAGAGTTGGTGATAATCAACTATTAGTAACGGGGGACATCTATATGAAGTTTAAAGAAAATAATACTTTAACTATCGAAGATGCTCTTCCAAGAGAAGAATATATTCCTGATAAATATTTTGAATTTACAGTTGAAGGAGTAAATGATTACAGTAAAGATATTCATTATCAAATACTATTATCAGAAGGAGAAGCACCAACAGGTGATGAAAATAAAGATAGGACTGAAAGAATAAGACCTGATTTATTATTATTTAAGTTAGTCGAAGTAGAAGATGGAGAAGAAAAAGATATAATCTTTGATAGAATGAGTTATCCAGAACTAAATAATACAAGTGTATGGGTAGATACAATCAAAGCAAATACAAATACCAAAACAAGTAAAACTTATAGATTATATATGTGGGTATCACCATTAACTAAAATAGGAGTAGGAGAAAACCTTGATTATGAAATGGATACTTGGAATAATAATGTATATGGAAGTGTTAAAGTAACAGTTCAAGGAGACTTTAATGAGAAAGAGGCATTTAGCTGTTTTGAGGGAGCACCAATGTATAATGACCAAAGAACAGATGAGCAAGTAAATGCTTGTGTCGAGTGGTTTACTAAAACATTGGGTCCTGAAGAAGGAAATATCAATGAAGGAGAAAGTTACAAAGGATTTTGTGATGGAACAGGAACTATAAATGGTTTATCTTTTGATTTAATGATATATTTAGGTTTATTTAATCGAATCCCAAATGGATTACAAGAATTATCAGAAATAGGGATAGTAAAAATTTCACCGATAGTAAGTTATTCAGAAAAATGTTCAAAAGATGTAGTAATACCGAGATATATAAATAAAGTAAAAGTAACTGAAATATTTGGCAGTGCTTTTTCTGATAATCAATTAACAAGTGTAAATATACCAAATAGTGTAACAACAATATATGGCGGTGCTTTTGCTGGTAATAAATTAACAAGTATAAATATACCAGATAGTGTAACAACAATAGGTGGTGTAATTTGTGGAAATTTAGAATGTTCAACTCAAGATGGTGCTGGTGCTTTTGAAGATAATAAATTGACTAATATAACAATAGGACAAGGTATTAATTATATTGGACTTTATGCCTTTAGAAAAGAAAACGATAATTTTCATCAAAGTAATATTGATTTGTCGTCAATAACAATCAATAAAACTTGTGAAGAAATAAGAAATATAGAAGCCTCTCCTGATAATTCTACCAAATATTATCCTTGGTTAAGTATAACATCATTAGGCGGAAGTAATTATGGTGCACCTTATACAGCACCTGGTGTAACCATTTATGGCTCTAATGGAGAAGTATGTAATAGATATTAATTTTAAAATATAATAATTTAAGAGTTAAATAGTATAAAAATAGTAAAAAATACTAAAAATAAGCAAAAAATGTAATTTTTTTGAAAAAAAAGTATAAAAATGCTTGCAAAAATGCCATAAATATAATACAATTTAGTTGTTGGTGGTGAATATAATGAAAAAAGTTGTTAAAAAGAACGATGAAAGAGAAGCTATGTTAAAAGAACTTGAAGAAGAATTTGTAGCAGAATTTCATGCTTTAAGAAAAGCACATGAAATGACTCAACAAGAAATGGCTGATAAAGCAAATGTTATCAGAGAAACAATAGCAAGAATTGAAAATTCTATTACATCTCCTCAAGTTAGTACATTACTTAAGATTTTAGCTCCTCTAGGTTATACAGTTAAAATTACAAAAATTGAAAAATAACAACAAAAAGACTTCGGTCTTTTTTTCTTGACTTGAATAGAAAAGAGAGTATAATTAAAAATGAATTTGGAGGGTCTATGAAAAAGATTATTTTAAAAATAGGTGGTATGAGTTGTAGTGCTTGTTCAAGTGGTTTAGAAAAACATTTAAATAGTAAAGAAGGTATTATTAATGCCAGTGTTAATTTAGTTCTTGCCCAAGCTTATATAGAGTATGAAGATAATTTAACAGTTTTAGATTTAGAGAAATATATTAAAGAAAAAGGATATCAAAGTTTAGGCATATTTAATGAAAAGAAAGATATGGATGATGATAATAAAAATGATAAAAAATTATTATTTATCTTCTTACCACTTGCTATTTTAATTCTTTATATTGGAATGTCTGATATGTTTCATTTACCTAGTATTAGTTTTTTTAAAGATAAGTTTAATTATGCTTTAACTTTATTTATTTTAACAATACCATTTCTTTGGTATGGAAGGGATATATTTAAAAATGGAATTAAGAATTTAATTCATAAAAATCCTAATATGGATACTTTAGTTACTTTAGGAGTATTTGCAAGTTTTATTATTAGTTTAGTATCGTTTATCATGATTACCCTTGGTAAGATGGAATATCATATGAATTTATATTTTGAATCAGTTGCAATTATTATTTTCTTTATTAAATTAGGAAGAATAATTGATAGGGAAAGTAAAGGTAAAACAAAAGAAGCAATCAAAGAATTAGTTCAAATTACACCTACTAAAGCTTTAAAGAAAGATGGAGATAAGGAAATAGAGATAACGATAGATGAAGTTAAAAAGGGTGATATTTTAATTGCTAAACCAGGTATGAAGATTGCCGTTGATGGAGTAATTGTTAAGGGAGAATCTTATCTTGATGAAGCATTTATTACAGGGGAATCTATGCCTAATAAAAAGGGTATAGATGATAGTGTTGTTGCTGGTAGTATTAATATAGATAGTTATATAGAATATAAGGCTGAAAGAATTGGAAGAGATTCAACTATTTCAGAAATTGTTAGATTAGTAGTTGAGGCTACAAATACCAAGACAAATATCCAAAGATTAGCTGATAAAGTTAGTAGTTACTTTGTACCATCAATTATATTAATTGCAATTCTTACTTTAATTGGTTCTTTAATATTCGGGGTTAAAGTAAATGATGCAGTTATTAAGATGGCAACGGTCTTGGTAGTTGCTTGTCCATGTGCTTTAGGGCTTGCAACTCCACTTGCTATGGTTATTTCAATTGGAACAAGTGCTCGTCATGGTATTTTAATTAAAACTAGTGAAATATTAGAAGAGGCTGGAAAAGTTGATACGATTGTCTTAGATAAAACTGGAACTTTAACTTATGGTAATTTAAAAATATCAGAGATTAAAAACTATAGTGATAATTCTAATGAAGAATTAATTAAAATGGTTGCTAGTCTTGAAAGTAAGTCTTCACATCCAATTGCAAGTGCTTTTCTAGATTCTAATAAGAAAAAATTAGAAAGTGTTAAAAATTTTAAAAATATTCCGGGTATTGGAGTACAGGGTGAAATTAATAATCAAGATATAATAGTTGGAAATAATAAGTTATTTAAAAAATTTAAAATCAAGAATGATTATTTAAAAGATGAAGAAAAGTTAGTTAAACTTGGAAATAGTATTGTTTATTTAGTTATTGATAAGAAAGTAATGGGGTTATTTGGAGTTAAAGATATTATTAGAAAGGAAGCCAAAGATGCTATTTTAAAGTTACAAGATATGAATAAAGAAATTGTTATGCTAACAGGAGATAATGAGGAAACAGCCAAGATTATTGCTAATAGTTTAGGAATTAAAAAAGTTATTTCTAGTGTTATGCCTAGTGAAAAAGCCAAGGTTATTAAAGATTTAATTGATGATAATCATAAAGTAATGATGGTTGGAGATGGAATAAATGATGCACCTAGTTTAAAATCGGCAACCGTTGGAGTTAGTTTCAATAGTGCAACAGATATTGCTGGAAACTCTTCGGATGTTATTTTAATGAATGATGATTTAAGTAAAATTCCTTTACTTATAAAGATAAGTATGAAAACAATTAAAAATATTAAAGAAAACTTATTCTGGGCCTTCTTTTATAATATTTGTATGATACCAATTGCAATTGGAGTCTTAAGTCCATTTGGAATAAGTATGAACCCGATGTTTGCAGGAATTGCTATGACGATTAGTAGTATAACAGTACTTCTTAATTCATTAAGATTAAAAAGGTTATAGAATATAGGAGTTAAAGAATGGAAAATTATCAAGAAATTGAAAGAAGTATTATTAAAAGATTTCGGAAAGAGATTTGGAGTCGGTTTGTTAAGGCTTGTGCTGATTATGAACTAATTAAAGAAAACGATAAAGTAATGGTTTGTATATCAGGTGGTAAAGATTCCTTTTTAATGGCTAAATGTATAGAAGAATTAATTAGACATGGAAAGTTTAAATTTGAGGCTTATTATGTTGTAATGGATCCTGGTTATAATAAGAAAAATCATGATTTAATAATTGAGAATGCTAAAAAATTAAATTTAGATATTCAAATATTTGAAAGTGATATTTTTGATATTGTTACGAAGATTGATAAAAGTCCTTGTTATTTATGTGCTAGAATGCGAAGAGGTTTCTTATATAATAAAGCTAAAGAACTTGGATGTAATAAAATCGCTTTAGGCCATCATTTTGATGATGTTATTGAAACAACTCTACTTTCAATCTTGTATGGGGCTGAAACAAAAACGATGATGCCTAAACTTCATAGTGAGAATTTTGAAGGCTTAGAATTAATTAGACCAATGTATTTAATAAGAGAAGAAGATATCATTGCTTGGAAAAACTATAATAAATTAGAATTTTTAAACTGTGCTTGTAAGTTTACGGAAGAAAATAAAAATAAAGTTGAAAGTACAAGTAAAAGATTAGAAGTTAAGGAATTAATAAAGAATTTAAAGAAAATTAATTCTAATGTTGATTATAATATCTTTAAAGCTTTAGATAATATTAATTTAGATTGTGTTTTAGGTTATAAGAAAAATGGTAAATATCAAAGTTTTTTAGGAGATTATGAAAAATAGGTTAGGAAAATAAATGTCAAAAAATGTGGTTATATTTTCCTGTAGGAAAATATAATTAACATTTTTTTCTTTTTGTTATATAATGAATATGGTGATGAGTTATGATTAAAAGAGAAAAATATTTATCTTTAATTAGAGGTTTTTATGATTCTGATTTAATTAAGGTTATTATGGGAATTAGAAGATGTGGTAAATCAATATTATTAAAACAAATAATTGACGAATTAAAAGAAAAAGGTATTAAAGAAGACCATATTATTTATATTAATTTTGAGGATGTTGAATATCATTTTATTAAAAATTATCTTGATTTAAATAAATATATTAAAGATAAAATAAAAGATAAAAAGAAATATTATTTACTTTTTGATGAAATACAATTAGTTGAAAATTGGGAAAAAGTAATTAACTCTTTTAAAGCAACTTTAAATGTTTCTATTTTTGTAACAGGTTCTAATTCTAAATTATTATCTGGAGAACTTGCAACTTTACCTTCAGGAAGATATGTATCTTTTAAAATATCTCCATTTACATTTAAAGAAATAGTAGAACTTAAAAAATTAAAAAATAAGGAAGAAATAGCAAATGCTTTTGATGATTATTTACTATGGGGTGGTATGCCTCAAAGATTTGACTTTCAAGATATAGATAGAATTAAACTATATTTATCTGATTTATTTGATGCAATTATGATAAAAGATATTGTTACAAGATACAATATAACTAATGTTAATTTATTTAAAAGAATATTGGAATATTTAGTAACTAATCCATCTCAAACTTTTTCACCTACAAATATGTTAGAAGAATTTAAAAAAGAAGAGATACCTATTTCGACTAAAACAATTTATGATTGTTTAAACTACCTTGAAACATCATTTTTAATATCTAAAATTTCAACTTATGATATAAAAGGAAAAAGAATCTTATCTAGAAAAGACAAATATTACTTAACAGATTTAGGATTAGGACAAGTTATTAATAAAGATAGAAAAACTCAAATGGGTGCATATTTAGAAAATATAGTTTATAATGAACTTTTATATAGAGGATATAATGTAAGTATTGGAAATAACAATGGTAAGGAAATAGATTTTGTTGCAACGAGATTTGATGAAAAAATATATGTTCAAGTTGCCTATATCTTATCTGATGAAAAAGTAATTGAAAGAGAATTTGGAGCATATTCTGGAATAGATGATAATTATCCTAAATATGTTATAACTATGGATAAATATGATTTTTCAAGAAATGGAATAATTCATAAAAATATAATTGATTTTTTATTAGAGAAATAAAAAAAAAGTATCAAATTTATCTTGACACAGTTGATACAAATAATTTATAATTAATTTTGGATATATCTAATTCGTTAGGTGCTATTCCTTTATAGACATTTTTTAAATCATCTTGATATTACAATCTAAAAATATACTATAAAGGAGGTTGGTATTATGTTAAAAAATACCGTTTTCTTACAAGTAGTAATTTTGCTACTTCTAGGACTTTTGTTCCTAGCACTATCGCTTTTGCGATAAAGAAAAACGCACACTAACGATGTCTATGCGTTAGTGTGCACCAAGAAATTGGAATAGTACCTAACTAGACAAATTAGGTATATCCTCTTTTTATTATATGAAGTATCCCTTCATGTATTCATATTATCATATTTTTATCTGAATTTCAAGTAAAATTAACTATTTTTTTAAATTTAAAGTTTTATCCTTGAATAAACAAAATCTATTTTGTATAATATTAGTAGGAGATGAATCATGAATATAGTTGATATTATTAATAAGAAGAGGGTTAAGGAAGAATTAAGTAAAGAAGAATTAGAAATGGCATTTAACGGATATTTAAAAGGATTTGTTAAAGATTATCAAATGTCATCTTTATTAATGGCTATTTGTATTAATGGAATGAGTGAAAGAGAAACTTTTGATTTAGTTGATATATTCATTAAAAGTGGGGATGTATTAGATTTAAGTTCTATTCCTGGTATTAAAGTTGATAAACATTCAACTGGAGGAATTGGTGATAAGATAACTTTGATAATTGGACCTATTGTTGCATCATGTGGAGTTATTGTTCCTAAAATGAGTGGAAGAGGACTTGGTTATACAGGAGGAACAATTGATAAATTAGAAAGTATTAAAGGTTTTAATGTTAGTTTAACGGAAGAAGAATTTATTAAATCATTAAAAACAGTTGGTCTTGCCATAACTGGACAAACTACTAATTTGTGTCCTATGGATAAAGCGATTTATGCTCTTCGAGATGTAACTGGAACAACGGCTTCTATTCCTTTAATAGCATCTAGTATTATGTCTAAAAAAATAGCTGGAGGAGCTGATAAAATTTTAATTGATATTAAATGTGGTAATGGGGCTTTAATGGAAACAAGGGAAGATGCAGAAGCCCTTCGGGAAATTATGGAAAAAATTGGAGAGTTTTATCATAAAGAAACGATTTGTGAAATAAGTGATATGAATACCCCACTTGGTGCTTATATCGGGAACTCTTTAGAAGTAATCGAGGCTATGGATGTATTACAAGGTAAAAAAGGTGATTTAACGGATTTAGCCATTAAAATAGCAACTGAGATGATTAAAGTTTCCAAAGATATAACAGTAGAAGAAGCTAAAAAAGAAGTAATTGATGCAATTGATAGTAAAAAAGCTTTCAATAAATTCTTAGAATTTGTGAAAAATCAAGGAGGAGATATTAACTCCCTTGAAGTAAGTAGTAATATTGAAGAAATTAAAGCAACAAAATCCGGAGAAGTCAAAAGTATCAATGCTTTAAATATTGGAAAACTATCATGTTCTCTTGGAGCTGGTCGAATTAATAAAGAAGATAAAATTGATTATTCAGTCGGAGTTGTTTTAAATAAATTAATTGGTGATAAAGTAAATGTTGGAGATACCTTATTTACTTTATATAAAAAGCATGATGAACGAGCTCTTTTAAATATAGATCCTTCAAATTACTATGAAATAAAATAAATCATATAACATAAAATTAGTTAGGTGATAGTGTGAATTTATCAGAGTTTCAAAATAAAGATGTTGTTAATCTATATGATGGAAAGAAGTTTGGTAATATAGTTGATTGTAAAATAGATCCAGGAACTGGTAAAATTTCAGCATTTATAATTGAACCATTTAAAGGAGTATTCTCTTTTCGTGGTACGAATAAAATAGAAGTAAGTTATGAAAAAATAAGTAAGATAGGAGAAGATGTAATTTTAATTAATTACCGAGATTAGTTATGAAAAAATACAAAAAAAGTGATTTAGAAAGTTATACATTAGGAACAACTTTAACTTTAGAATTATTAAATAAAAAAATAGAATATGTCAAAAGAGTTTATATTCATTCAAAACAAGAACATAATGATGCTTATAATAAAATAATAAAAATTTGTAATGATAATAAGATTGAAATTATTTATAGTGATAAAATTATTAATACTTTATCAGATAAAGAAAATTGTTATGTTATAGGCGTATTTCAAAAATATGAAATGCATTTAACGAAAAATACTAATCATGTTGTTTTAGTAAATCCATCTAATATGGGTAATTTAGGAACAATTATTAGAAGTTCGGTTGGTTTTAATATTCATGATATTGCAATTATAAGACCAGGAGTTGATATGTTTGACCCCAAAGTTGTAAGAAGTAGTATGGGAGCTATTTTTAATATTAATATCCGATATTTTGATAGTTTTGATGATTATTATAAAGAGTTTAATAATAGAAATTTCTATCCATTTATGTTAAAAGCTAAAGAAAGTTTACAAACTATTAAGAAGAGTGATGAAGTATTTTCTTTAATCTTTGGTAATGAAGGAGCAGGGTTACCTGATACATTTTTACAAGTTGGAACACCGGTTATTATTAAGCATACTAAAGATATAGACAGTTTAAATTTAGATAATGCAGTTGCTATTGCTTTATATGAATTTACGAAAAACAATTATGATGATTAGAGGTGGGTTAAATGCTATATTTAAAGGAATTTACTTTATTAGATGAAGATGAAGAACAAGAAATGGTTTATTTAGCAGAACAAAGAAGAATTCATAATAATACTTATCCGCTTGATATCTATCCATCTAAATCATTATATAAAATTAAATTTTCTCCTATAACTATTTTTTGTGGTGGCAATGGAAGTGGTAAAACAACTTTAATAAATATAATTGCTGAAAAATTAAATGCTAGAAGAAAATCTAGTTTTGATAAAGGAACTTATTTTGATTTATATGTTAGAAATTGTAAATTTGAAATGACATTTGAAGAACCATATGATATAAGTTTGATAACCAGTGATGATGTTTTTGATTACTTATTAGATGTTAGGTCTATTAATTCTAATGTTAGTCGAAAAAAGGAATTTTTAAGTAGAGAATATTCTAATTATAAATTTCATCAAGATAATAGTGCTTTTGATAATTATGATGAATTAAGAGCAACTTATGATGCTAAAACAAAATCAATGTCTAAATTTGTTAGAGAAAGATTAGGTAATAATACAATAACTGAATGGTCGAATGGAGAATCAGCCATTATGTTTTGGGAAAAGGAAATAAAAGAAAATGCTATTTACATTTTAGATGAACCTGAAAATAGTTTATCAGCTGAAAATCAATTAAAGTTAAAAAAATATATTGAAGAAGCAGTTAGATTTTATAATTGTCAATTTATTATATCAACTCATTCACCTTTTCTTTTGAAATTACAAGATGCTAAGATTTATGATTTAAATAGTAACCCAGTTACAACGAAGAAATGGACTGAGTTATCTAATGTTTTAGTGTATTATAATTTTTTTAAAGAATTTGAAAATGAATTTACAAAAAATCAAAATTAGGAGTTGACATTTTTTCAATTTCCTAGTATAAATATTTTTGGAGGTTTATTTATGGATTTAGTTATAGTGGAATCCCCAGCCAAAAGTAAAACAATTGAAAAGTATCTTGGTAAAAATTATAAAGTAGTAAGTTCAATAGGCCATATCAGAGATTTAGCAACTACTGGTAAATATGGACTAGGTATAGATATAGATAATGGTTTTAAACCAAATTATGTTGCGATTAAAGGTAAAAACAAAGTTATAAGTGAATTAAAGAAATTGGTTAAAGAAGCCGATCATATTTATCTTGCAACCGACCCCGATCGAGAAGGGGAGGCTATTTCGTGGCACTTATATGATACGCTTGGTATTAAAGATAATAAATATGACAGAGTTTTATTCTATGAAATTACGAAAGATAAAGTTTTAGAAGGAATTAAAAATCCAAGAAAGATTGATTATAATTTAGTTAAAAGCCAAGAAACAAGAAGATTTTTAGATAGAATAATTGGTTTTAGATTAAGTAAATTAATGCAATCTAAAACAAGTGGTACCAGTGCTGGTCGGGTTCAAAGTGTGGCTTTAAAGTTAATTGTTGATAGAGAAAGAGAAATTCAAGCTTTTGTAAGTGAAGAATATTATACTATCACAGCTAAATTTAAAGATTTTGATTCAGATTTATTTAAGTATCAAGATAAAGATATTGAAATTAAAAGTTTAGATGAAGTCAATGCTATTTTAGAGAAATTATCTCAAGAATTTAAAGTTGTAAGTATTGATTCTAAAAATAAGAATCGAGCTAGTAAGTTCCCATTTACAACTTCAACCTTACAACAAGAAGCATCTAATAAACTTAATTTCAATGCTAAAAAAACAATGAGTATTGCTCAAAAGATGTATGAAGGTATTGATATAGGAACTGAGACAGTCGGATTAATTACTTATATGCGTACTGATTCCATTAGATTAAGTGATGAGTTTGTTGGAAGTACTTTCCATTATATTGAAGATAATTTTGGTAAAAATTATATAGGTTATGTTAAAAAGAGTAAGAAAACTGAAAATGTTCAAGATGCTCACGAAGGTATTAGACCTACTAGTATTATGAGAACACCTGAAAGTCTAAAGAAATTTTTAACGGCAGATGAGTATAAATTATATAATTTAATTTATAGAAGAACTTTGGCATCACTTATGGCTGATGCTAAAACTCTTGCAACCACGATTATTCTTGATAATAATGATTACAAGTTTAAATCAACTGGTTCCGTTGTTACTTTTGATGGTTATTTAAAAGTTTATTCCGAGTTTGAAGATACAAAGGATACTATTTTACCAGATTTAACAGATAAATTAAACAAGATAATTGAAAGTGAAGATATTATCTATGAACAACATTTCACGAAGCCAAAACCTAGATATACTGAAGCAAGACTTATTCATGAAATGGAAGAGTTGGGAATAGGTAGACCATCTACTTATGCAACTATTATGTCTAATATTAAAGATCGAGGCTATGTAAACATTGAAGATAAGAAATTTGTCCCAACCGAAGTTGGATTTCAAGTAACTGATAGATTGCAAGAATATTTTAATAATATCATTAATGTTAAATATACAGCCAATATGGAAGCGGATTTAGATGAAATAGCTAATGGTAAAATTAACAACATTGATGTTTTAACGAAATTCTATGAAGTGTTTGATGATACATTACAAAAGGCTTTTAAAGGAATGGAAAAGGATAAACCTGAAGAAACAGGAGAGTTATGTCCAGAATGTGGCAGCCCTTTAGTAGTTAGAAAAGGTCGTTATGGAGAGTTTGTTGCTTGTAGTAATTATCCAAATTGTAAATACATAAAAAAAGAAGAGCATGAAACTCTTGAAATAATCGATTGTCCTAATTGTTCAGGAAAAATAGTTGAAAAGCATAGTAAAAAAGGAAAAGTTTTCTATGGTTGCAATAATTATCCTAAATGTAAAACCGCATATTGGGATAAACCAACTGGCGAAAAGTGTCCTAAATGTGGGGAAATGCTAGTTGAAAAAAAGGGAGAAATTAAATGTTCTTCCTGTGGTTACACAAAAGAAGACTAAAAAAAATAACTGATTAATTTCAGTTTTTTTTATAGATAGATAAGTCCACAAATAAATGATGCAATCATGATTAATAATAAAATTGAAGTTATTATCTTTACTGTTTTCTTTTTCATAAACACCTCTAATACATTATACTAATTTTAACAAGTAATTTCAATACTTTTTAACTAAATTTAGTTTAATTTCAAAACTTTTTTGCAAGATGTAATTGTTACTTTTCGTGATGTATGCTATAATTGTTATGTGATGTTATGAGAAGGAAAATGATAGATACTGGTAATGTCCAATTAGATTTAATAATCGAAGATTATTTAAGTTATGTTCGAAATGAAAAAAAATTATCTGATAATACATATGAAAGTTATGCAGATGATCTGGATTCATATGGTAAATATTTAGTTAAAAATAATTTGAGTAATATAAGCAAAGTAACTTTAAAAGATATCAATGATTATATTAAAGAATTAGGTAAAAATGGTTTAGCACCAAAAAGTATTGCAAGACATATAACTTCACTTCGAGAACTTCATAAGTATTTAGTTAAAACGGAAAAAATTACTATAAATGTTATGGATAATTATACAGGAATGAAACAAACTAAACACTTACCAACGGTTTTAAAAAGTGATGAAATTGAAAAAATACTAGATGTTAATTTAGATAATGTCTTTAAGTATCGAGATAAGGCTATGCTTGAACTTATGTATGGAGCCGGACTTCGAGTATCAGAACTTGTTAATCTAACCATATATAGTATTGATTTAGAAAATGATATTATCTTAATTGAAGGAAAGGGAAATAAAGAGAGAATTGTTCCTCTTAACCCTTATGCTAAAGAAGCCTTACTTAATTATTTAGAAGTTAGAAGTACACTTATTAAAACCAAAAATGGTGTTCCAGATAAATTATTTTTAAATAATCATGGCAAAGGCATATCAAGACAAGGATTTAATTTTATTTTAAAAAATATTTTAGAAGAAAAAGATATTAAGACTCATGCCACCCCTCATACATTAAGACATACCTTTGCAACTGATTTACTTAATAATGGAGCTGATTTAAAAAGTATTCAAGCTTTACTAGGGCATGAAGACATTTCAACTACTAGTATTTATACTCATGTCGTTGATAATAAGTTAAAAGAAGATTACATAAAATATAATGTGAGAAAAGAGGATTAGATATGAAATTTAAACGAATATTTTTAATTGTATTAGACTCACTAGGAGTAGGGGAAGCCAGTGATGCAGCAAGTTATGGAGATAAAGGAGCCAATACTCTAGGTAATATAGTCAAGAATTATGAACTATTTATTCCTAATTTAGAAAAACTTGGTTTTTTAAATACCTTAACCATGAATAATAAAGAAAGTGAAGCTTACTATACGATTGCAAGACCTAAAAATAAAGGTAAAGATTCTTTATCAGGTCATTATGAATTAATGGGTATTGAAAACTCTAATGTTTCCTATAAGACATTTGCAGAAACTGCTTTTCCAAGGGAAATGTTAGAAAGTATTGCTAATAATACGAAACGAGGTATCATTGGAAATATCATTGGTAACCCTATTGAAATAATTAATAAACTTGGTGATAGACATAAAGAAACAGGAGCTTTGATTATTTATACAACCTGTGATTCCAACTTAGAAATTGCAGCTCACGAGGATGTTATACCAATAAATGAATTATATCAATATGCTGAAATTATAAGAGAAATTACCAAACGAGAAGAATGGAAAGTAGGAAGAGTTATTGTAAGACCTTTTACTGGTGAAAGTGGTAACTATACTCTTACTAATAATTCAAGAATTTATACTTTAACACCACCTAATAAAAGTGTTTTAGATATCTTAAAGGCAGCTGATTTGCAAGTGATTTCCATTGGTAAAGTTCATGACTTGTATGATGGCTATGGAATTACCAAAATAATTAAGGCTGGTAATAATCAAGAAGGTATAAATAAATTATCTGATATTATGGATAAAAACTTTGATGGCTTATGTTTCCTTAATTTAAGTGATTTTGATACCTTATATGGTCACCGGAAAGATGTTAAAGGGTATGCTCGTGAAATTGAAGCTTTAGATGTTGAAATACCTATTATTTTAAATAAATTAAATATAGACGATTTACTTATCATAACAGCTGATCATGGAAATGATCCAACTATGCCAGGTTATAGTCATACAAGAGAAAATGTTCCAGTTATTATCTATTCTAGATTATTTAAAAATCCTCATCAACTTGACGTTTTAGAAACCATGGCTGATATTGGAGCAACTATAACAGGGAACTTTGAACTTGAAAAACCATGGATGGGTACAAGTTTCTTAGATAAATTAAAATAACTTTTCTAGGCATTTTTCATATATTAATATGGAGGTGCTTTTTTATTAACTTTAATTTTGCTGATATGTTAAATCAGTATTTAACGAATATTTATATTTTAAAAAACAATGTTTGTAATTTATATTTTAATATAAAAGGAGAGGGGAGTAGTCAAGTTTTAAAAGACTTATTAAAAGATTTAGATAATATAACAAAGTTTTATTTAAGTTTAGGTTCCTTAATAAAAAAAATAGGTTCTAGCCCTATTATGAATTTAGATGAAATTAAGAAGATTTCTTCCATAAAAGAAATATCTAGTCAAGACTATACTACTAAGGAGGCCTTAAATATTTTATATAATAACTTGAGCATTATAAATCGAATGAATAATCAAGTGGGTGAATATGCTCTTAAAAATTTTAAGTTTAGTAGTATAAATCTTGTACTAGAATTCAATAAATATTTAGAGAAAAGAGTGGGGGAGTTGAATATGAGTAATCAACCTATTCGCAATCTGAATTAAATTTGTCAGTTGAACTTTGTTCAGATTTATTGCTGTATGAATTATTTTTTGAACTATTGCTTAGTTCGTTAGTTTCTTTACGAGAATTCATTTTATTTGAACTGTTATAACTATTGTTGTTATTACTTCTGTTAGAAACATTATTTTGACTTTTCTTCATTTTTATCACCCATATATATTATATGGAGATTTTAAATATCTATTAGAAAAAAGACGATACTTCCCCTATCAAAAATTGGTTTTTAAGTAGGGGAAGTGAATCAGTTATTTATCCATAAATTACCTTAATTATTAATGATTTTTAGAATATAATAATTAGTGATAAAAAATATAGATGCTCTAAAACAAATCGAGATTTGAAAAGTTGAATAATTATTCATCTCGATTAAACATAATTTTTAAGTTAAAGTTCCCCTACTAAAATTTTTTAGTAAAAAAGGGAATAAGATGTGTTCTAAAACAAATCGAGAAACGAAAAGATGAATATTTATTAAGCTCGGTAATCCGATAATTATATATAAGAAAATATTTATATGAATAATAATATAATAGATATAATAAATAAATTTAAAAAAATAAATTTTAAAAATTAATTGGTATTATAAACGTATTTATAATACGTATGAATAGTGGTAATGATATAATATTAGTATATACTGAAATTAAGATATTATTTATAAAAGTTCATTAGTTTTATGTTAAGTTCCTAACTTTATATAATATATATTATGTTAAGTTCTAAATTTTATATAAAAATTTTTTGACGGAGATGTGCACCTCACTTCGTGACCGTTCCCCTTTCCCTAAAGGGAAGGAGCCGCACCACACATCTCCCCCTAACCCCCAGTGGTGGGTACATTGTTTCGAGAATTTTATTTTTTTTTGAATTCTATATACTCTATGAGATTATTGTTTTTATCGTTATACCTCGAAATAAAATCAGGGTTATAATCGGATAATAACTGATAGAAATATTCTTTGGAGCGGCTATCGGCTAAATCAAGGTAAGAGGTAATCGGTTTTATTAAATTTTGAGAAAAGAAATATCGTTTCTTACCAAAAAATTTATTATCTATATCTTTGGTCATATACTTTGAAATATAACCGGTTATTTTTTTACAATCACCAGTAACGAAATCTACTCTTACATAACCTTTATTCCAATACTTAATATTATAGCATTTTGAACGTTCAACGTCCGACATAGTTTTAAGTTGATTATCAGTAAAATCTTTTTGTTGATAAATAATAGTTGGAATATCGGCTTTACCTAAATTTGAAAGTAAGTGATAGTGAATAGCATACACACCATACTTTTCACCTCTTCGTTTTTGTATTTCAGGAACAGCTAAATATTTTAAATCAGGTTTTAACTTACGAATATTAGATACCCAAGAATTAAATACTTTGTTACATGAAGGAATATCGGAAATATCCATAGTATCACTATCAGCAAAAGTTAAAGTTATAAAAGTATTCCACTCTTTCATATTACATTTAGCTAGACGTTGACAATTAAATCTTGACCTACTGGCATTTAGATATGAAATCGTACGTAGATTATCGGCATACTTAGTTTTAGATAAATTCTCAGTATCTACTTCCTGAAAATCTTTAAGTTTATGCTTTCTTTTTAATTTTTCATATTCCCTATTATCTTTAAAGTCATCCGATAGTCTAGTATTGTAGTTATCGAAATAATATACTTGAATATAGTCTCCACAATTTATTAGTTTAATAGAATATTTATCTATTTTAGAATATTGTCCTAATTGACAGGAATTTGACATTAAATACTTAGATATGAGACTACTATCAAGTAATATAGTCTCATTATCTCCAACTTTACACTTTGTTGTCATATTCTACCCCACTCGATTAATCTATTCCAAGGAAAGGAATTTTCTTAATTACCCACATAACAATATGATAGGTATATTCAAAAGTTATAACAAAAATTACTAAAGGAATTAAAGTTTTAATTGTATCAAGTCTAATAAACATACCTAACCAATCGAGATGTGAAAATATTACATCCAATACATGATTAATACTATCTACTAAACTTTCAGGAAACATACCTGATGTAGGAAGTAAAGTAAATATACCCATAACAATAGCATAAATAGGATTAATTAATAATTCTAATAACATAATCTAACCTCTTTTCTGTCGTCTTGTATGACGTTCCGAATATCTACGTCTGGAAGATAATTGTTCACCAGTAGTATTATCGTAAGTATCTACGTCATCCACACTATAATAATCATAATCAGCTGGAGCATAAGAACCTATAAAGGAAGATAATCTATTCCAAGAAAAATTTAAAAATGAAACTATAAGAAATACATCTACAAAATCTAAATATAAAGTCCAAATATAATTAATAGTTGGTTCACGAAAAACGTTCATTAAGTCATAACTTTGTGCTTTAAGAATAGGAGTTTTAAATCCAGGAATAGTAAAATTAGGTACATTTATAACAAAGTTTTGAGTATTTGAAAGATTAGAAAACCTATTTAAAATACCAAAAAATATTTCCATAGGATAAACTAAAATACCTAATTTTTCTTCTAAAGCATTTTTAATATTACTAAACATATTTTGAAAATATTCTTTATCAGGAATAACTAAACCGGATAACCATTGAAGAAAATCTTCTTCTTCACTACCACCGCCACTAGATAAATCAGTATCTTGGTCTTCAGGATATTTGTAATCGTGTTCACTATAAAAAATATCTTTTTCGTCGTCTGGTTGAGAAAAATCTTCAAAAGAATAAGCCTTATTAGGACGAATAGTTGTTAAAGTAGAACGATTAACCGAAAACGTAGATAGCCTATCATGAAAAATAGGAATATATGGAGGTGGAGTAGATAATTGACTATCAAGTGAATTTGGAGGATAAACCCAAGTTAATTCTTCTCCGTCTTTCCAAAAATCAGAATCATCATGAAATTTTATATATAATTCCATATAATAACCTTTATCATCTTTAAGAATATAAGTACTTTTTTGACTAAAAATATATTGAACAGGTATAGTAACAACAAAACCACAAAAATCGTCATAAACCCAAACAGGATTATTATAATCTTCGTCAAAAATTTCAGTATGTAACATACGAGAACTTTCATAATAAAGCCTAGTAATAGGCCAAAGACTAGAAGAATTATTTTTAGCTAAAGAAACAGAAAAATCACCATTTTCAAAATACCTAGATAAAGAAAAATAATTATTAGCACCACTAAAGCTAGCTAAATCATAATAATACTTACCACGAAGTAAAACATTAAGATAAATTTCATAACCTTGACTAGAATTATCCATACCTTCAAACAAAGAGTTAAAATCTTCGTCAGTAAAATTAGAAAGATAAACTCTTAATGTTAATTGATTAGGAATAAAAGTAGAGGTATCAACATTCCAATTATTCGTTTGATTCCAAGTTCTTAAAGTATCATTAGAAAAAAAATGATAATTGTCAGTTGGAGAATTAGTAATAGCACCATAACTACTATCTTCATAGATAGATTGAGTGCTTAAATATTGTTTTGAATTTTTACTATAAATATAACCACCATAACCACCTTTAAAATACTCACCTGATAAATTCCACTCTTTAGGTGAAGTAACAGCATGGACTATTAACATATTAGAACCAAAAAGATAAACAATTATACATATTAAAAGGTATAATAATAAACTAATAAAAATAGGTTTTAAATCCTTAAAAGAAAATTTATTAAACATAATAAGACCTCCTATCTCTTAAAAAAACATGAGCGAATAAAGCCCGTAAGAAATATCAACAATAAAATCCCAGAAATTAAGATTAAAAGAGTATCAGTATTACCTGAGGAAGTAGAACTAGAAGACCCTCCCCCACTCTCGACAACAGCCGTCGAGGCGGTGGCGGGAAAGTCTATCTTGGTTATATCAAGTGGAATTAAATCACGACTAACATTTCTATCAAAATTTATATCTACATTAGAAAAATATAAATCACTAAAATAAGTATTACTCCAGCCAGCATAAGAAAAATACCAATTATTTTGACTTTTACTTGATTTATAAGATAAAGTATGAGTACCATCACTATTTAAAGAAAAATTCATTGCTAAATATTCAAAATCTTTTAATAAAACAATATTTTTACCATTTAAATCATAGCCATCAGATTTAAAAAAATAACAAAGAGTAGAAGAGATATCTTTATCTTTAAAACGACAATAATATTTCTTTAAATCACTATTAGAAATAACCGAAGAAACAACGTTTTTCATAATAGGCATTAAAGAATACCACTCATAACTAGTATAATCTTTTAAATTCATAACTTAACCCTCTTTCCTGAAACGAAAGACAAGAAGAAATCAACTAATCTTTCAGCTATACAAAAAATTAAAGCAATAGGAAAAACAACTATTCCTATATTAGATAATAAATCAACTATTATTTGATAATTTATTTCCATTTTTAACACCTCCTATATCATAAATATCTTGATTTTCTCGAGTATAAGCTAAATCAGAATTCTCGATTATAGCATAAGTATCATATCGTTCAAACATTTTTGGATGACGAAAATAAATATAGTTTCTTTTTACTTTACCTGAAATATTAGTACCAGTACTTTCTTCACTATCGATACTATCTCTATCAATCAACATATTTTTTTGAACAAAATTAAAATAAGATTTACAAAGAACAACATTGCTAAATTGTTCCCTTAAAGGCTTGGCCATACGACCAAAGACCTGACAAGTAGCTACAATATGCTTTCGTTGTTTTCTTTGTTGTGATATTTGTGTAATTACATCAAGATTAATATTTCTTGATTTTAAAGAATTAAGATATAGATGTATTTCGTCAACAAGAAAAATAACCCCATATTTATCATTGTTATATTTTTCAAAATCTAAAGCATTAGTAAACCTAAATACTCTATTCTCTTTAAGATAAATCTCATATATTTCTTTATCAGTTAAATTAGTTCCGTATTTTTCATAATCAAAATAATTAAGTTTATAATTATTAAAATCAACTACAGGAAAGTGCTTTAAATCAACGTTAGTAACCAATTTACACTTTGGGTACATAGTCATAAGATTATAAACATAATTAACGGCTGAAAGAGTTTTTCCAGAGCCCTGAGCACCGCAAAAAACAACTAAACCGTCAGGACTAAAATAACCGGGATTTTCCTTAAAAAAATTAAAATCATATTTTATTTTTTTAAAAAGGTAAAAAATATTCTTTTTACCCTTCATAGCAAAATCACTTATCATGAATTACCCCTCTTTTTCTTAATTAAAATAAAAACAATTAAAGCAATTAAAATTAATAATATATTTCTCATTTTTCCTCCCTTTCAATATAAATATTAAAACTTTTATACATTTTTGCTAGACATATCAAACTATCAAAATTAGTATATAGAAAACCTAAAGCACCACGTAAAGAAGTAAACGAATATTGATAATAACAAAAATTATTAGTTAAAATATATAAGGTAAATTTAGAATTCTCTTGTATAGCCATTAGTTACCCCCAATTTACTTTCTAAATAATAAATATAACCAAGAACTAATTCTAAATCTTCATAAGTTATAGAATAAGAAGTACCTATTTTCCAATTTTTATAACAATATAAGGCAAGTTCTAATTGAGTAATAGAACTATTTTGTTCAGGACTTCTTAAACTTATTTCCTTTTTATTCTTAAATATTTTTTCAACTGATATATAATTACCAAATATATCTCTTTGATACATAATTAACCTCCCAATAAAAAGCAAAAAGGAAGAAGTTTTCCAACCTCCTCCTTAATTGCTAGATACGAATTCTTCCGGTAGAAACGGCAGTAGTGAAAGAACGAACAGCACGTCTTACACCTAGCCACATTAAGAAGAAAACCATACCTACACCGATAACACTAGCTAATACACCAAGAACTTGTTCAGCAGTGATAGCTTTAGTTAAAGCCGTAATAAAAGCACTAAAATCAATGGTACTTGCTTCCATATAAAAACTTCCTTTCCCTACCCCGATAAAATCCATATCTATAGTCATAGAACTAAAATTTAGATTTTAACTTATATAATAAATCAATTAAATGATTTATTAACTTTTTAATTTGTTTATGACGATTAATTCTTCGTTCTCTTTCTTTTTTTAGTTTCAATTCTTTTTTAGTTTTTTCTAAATCTAAAAGATAATTATAATAATCTAAATCATAAAGGTTATTATCTCTATAAACTAATTTTTGAATAAGAACGGAATTAAATCTCCAAGTTTCCCCAATTAAATCAACATCAGGAAAAATAACATTTTTGGAACATACCATATAATAAAAGGTATCATTTTGACGATTATAATAAAGATATACTACTTCCATTATAATAGATAGTTTCAATAGTTGAAATTGACTTCATAGGGTTTCTTGAATTAGTAATAGCCTTAAAAGTAGCATCAACAGGCTTTCCGATTAATTCAATAGGAATTTTATCGAATAATTTTAAATCGGTATACCAACAAGAGTTTTCGGCAGTTCCTTTAAAATTAGCATTGTTAGAAATAGCCTTCTCACCAGTAAAGTCAAAAGCAATACGAATTCCTTGAAAAGCATTTTTAGGATTTTGACTTCTTAAAACACTTCTAATAATAATTTTCTCTTTCATTTTCTTGAAAGCTCCTCCTTCCTTAATAATTAGTGCCTGATACAAGACTTGAACTTGTATGTTTTGGCTATACTAGGCCAAAGTTTTACCTTTAAACTAATCAGGCATAATTGAGGATTTTTCGTATCATACACCAAAGTACTTAACGAATAGGGGGTCGGTAATATATAGACCGCTCGTGTGGAACTCGACTTATTAAGGGAAATCTTTAACCTCTTACCACACAGTTTTAGTTGTTGGAGTATATATAATATTACTATTAATCTTCGTCTTCTTCTTCGTTATATTCGTCTTCTTCATAATCACAGTAAGTTTCATTCTCTAAAGTAGAACAAAGACGAATATACTTTTGGTATAAATCTAAATATCTATCATGTAATTCATAATAGCCTAAATCTTTAATTAATAATTTTTCTAATTCACAAAGCTTATCGTCAATGTAAGTTAAACTTAATTTACCATTACTTGTATTCATATTTTACCTCCTATAAGCCGTATTGTGGCTACATCTAAAGAATAGCAAAAAAGCGACGTATTGTCAATACGTTTTTTGAAAAAAATAGACGTATTAATAATACAATATTATCAGGAGGGAAAATATGAGATTAATTATAGAAGAATATCAACCTAAAGATATAATAAAATTTATAAGACAAAATACAGGATTAACCCAAGAAGAATTTGGAAAAAAAATAGGAAAAAGTAAAGATAGTATACAAAGTTATGAACTAGGAAGAACTAAAATGTCATTTAATACATTTATTGATGTAACAAAAATATTTAATTTAAAAATAACTATAGAAGAAAAGAGGTAAAAATGAATATATATGAAATTAATAATCTTATAAACGAATTTGAAGGTAAAATAGAAATATTATATAAAATATATTTTATATTTCCATTTATAGTAATTTTATTACTACTATTAATAACTTTTAAGATATGTGAGATATCTAAAAATACACTATATATAAAAAAATATATAAAAGAATATATCTTAAAAAATAAATAGAAAAATAGACGGAAGTCCAGCCTGAGCCTTTTTTGTAAAAAAGGTATCACTCCGTCCGCTATGCTACCCCCACCCGTACGAAAAAACTTAAAGGTAATTATACGATAATTATAAGATAGGTACTTCGTTTTAGTACCTATCATTATAATCACTTCAAAAACTAAAAAAAGGTTTTTCTCGGCATAAAGACGCTTACGCTTTTTATTCCAATTCCACCTTTTTTTATTTTTTTACATGATTTTTTCCGGTACTAACGAAAACGAAGGACTACCCCTAAACATCATAAATTAAAGAGATAAAAAAAATAAATCAATTTGATTAAATTATTTATAAAAAGTTAAGTTCTGATTCTTAAATAGTATATATTATGTTAAGTTCTATTTGTCAGAATTGTTTTTATTTATATTAATTACTATATTAATTTTTATATTCATTAGTTTCTTTATTATAAATAATTTAATTAATTTCATATTATACCTCTTTATTATTATCAAATAAATATTTAACATTTTTAATACTTACCTACTCTTTTATTTTTAATTTCTTATAAAAAATTATTTTTTTCCTTGTCAAAGTTCTATAATCTATGATAAGATACTATATTGTGTTAGAAGGAGGTTATGCAATGGATAGAATTGCAATTATATCTGATATACATGGAAATTTAGAAGCCTTAAAGGCTGTTTTTAATGATATAGAAAAACGTGGTATTAAAAGAATATTTTGTTTAGGAGATATTGTTTCTAAAGGAGTTAATTCCAGTGAATGTTTAGAACTTATAAGAAGTAAATGTGAAGTTATTATTAAAGGCAATAATGACGAGTTTATTGCTAATGAACATAATTTTACAGATGAACGAAAATACTATAAAGAACTTCATGATTGGAATCGGTCTTTTTTAAACGAAGACCAATTAACTTATTTAAGAAATCTTCCTTTTTGCTATGAATTTTACATGAGTGGTAGTTTAGTTCGATTATTTCATGCTTCCCCTACTCTTATCTATGACTTTGTTGGAGATTTAGATTCGATTGAGAATAAACGGAAACTATTCATGCCAAGTGAGAATACTATCTCACAAGAAATGGCTGATATTGTAATCTATGGTCATATTCATATTCAATGTTCTGATAATTTATATAATAGGATTAGAATTAATGCTGGAAGTGTTGGTAATGCTCTTGATTTTATAAGAAATAAAAAGTATGATGCTAATGTTAGACAAACAACAAGAGCTAATTATGTTATTATTGAAGGAGAATATGGAGAAAAAGAGAAAGTTGGAAGTTTTTCATATCAATTTGTTAAATTGCCTTATAATATAGAAAAAGAACTTAAAACGGAAAAATATATTTTTGAAAGAGATTCTTATATTCATGAATTAAAGGAAGGACAATACAGGGATTTAGAAAGAGTTAAAAAATCATTTCAAGCAAGACATATTGATATGAATAAATTTTAATGATAAAATAAAAATATGTGAGGTGATTCATATGGATAAACCACTTGCATTAAAACTTCGACCAACTACTTTAAAAGAATGTTTGGGTCAAAAGCATTTATTAGGAGAAAATAAGATATTATCGAATTTAGTTAAAAATGGTAAAATATTTTCAATGATTTTATATGGTAAACCTGGTATTGGTAAAACCAGTATCGCGATTAGTCTCGTAAATGATTTAGGAATTAGATACCGAATGCTTAATGCAACGATTAATGATAAACATGATTTTCAAGTTGTCTTTGAAGAAGCTAAAGTCTATGATGGGATGGTTTTAATTTTAGATGAAATTCATCGTTTAAATAAAGATAAACAAGATTTATTACTTCCTCAAATTGAAAGTGGTTTAATAACTTTAATAGGTATGACAACTAGTAACCCTTTTCATAGTATAAATCCAGCTATTAGAAGTCGTTGTCATTTATTTGAATTAAAGCCACTCGATGAAGATGATATTAAAGAAGGAATCAAATTATGTGTTAAAAAGAAAGTTTTACCAAATTTAAAAATAGATAATAAAAGTATTGATTATATAGCCAATGTATCAGGAAGTGATTTAAGATATGCTTATAATTTATTAGAACTCGCTTACTACTCGACAAGTGATGGGAAAATAACACTTGATTTTTTAAAGAGTATTGATAATAAACATAATTTCTTTCATGATAAAAATGAAGATGGTTATTATGATGTGTTAAGTGCTTTTCAAAAATCCATTCGCGGAAGTGACGTTGATGCAAGTTTGCATTATTTAGGAAGAATGCTAAAAGCTGAAGATTTGGATAGTATTTTTAGAAGATTAACGATTATTTGTTATGAAGATATTGGGCTTGCTAATCCTAGTATGGGTCCAAAAGTCATGGCTGCAATTGAAGCAGCTGAAAGAGTTGGGTTACCAGAAGCTATTATTCCGTTATCTGATGTTGTGATAGAACTTGCTTTATCTCCCAAATCTAACAGTGGGGTTTCAGCTATAAATGCGGTTTTAGCTGATATTGATACGGGACGATGTGGTAATCCGCCAGATCACATTAAGACAACATCCCCAGATTATAAATACCCTCATGATTATCCAAATGCCTGGGTAAAACAACAATATTTACCTGATAATATTAAAAATAAAAAGTATTATATTCCAAAAGAAACGAGTAACTATGAAAGAACGTTAAAACAAGTAAGAGATAAATTAGATAAATTAAAAGAAGAATAAAAGATTGCATTTCTACAATCTTTTTTAAATTATAACTTTTTTATGTTCATTCATTTTTCGAGCTACGAAGTTCAAGAATCGCATGATAACATCATAAGAATAGAATGAGAAAATAATTAGTAAGAAGGTAATTAAAGCTATTCTTAAGTTCATACCTTGAATATCAAAGAAGGAATACTGGAAGAAGACACCATATAAGAATGCTACTAACAAGACAGCAAATAAAGTTCCTCTTAACCAGTTAAATGGTTTAGATACATGGTATAAATGAATGAATCCGGTTGTACCAGTTATTAAAACGGCAATTGAATTAACTATTTCAGGATCTAGATTAAAAGCATTTTTAAATAAAACGATAATTACAACATCCAAGAAAACGGTAACCCCCGCAGGAATACTATTTTTAAATATTTTTAAAATAAAGTTTCCTGATACTATATTAGTATTTGGTTCTAAAGCTAAGATAAATGATGGAATACCAATTGTACAACTGGTAATTAAAGTAAGTTGGATTGGAATAAAGAAATATTCTGACATTGTAAATAAACAAGTTAAGATTAATAAAATCGTATAAATAGTTTTAACTAATAAAAGTGAGGAACTTCTTTCAATATTATTTATGGTTCTTCTTCCTTCAGCAACAATCTCTGGCATCGAAGCAAAGTTATTATCAAGTAAAACAATTTGACTTACAGATCTTGCTGCATCACTTCCACTAGCCATAGCAACGGAACAATCGGCTTCTTTTAAAGCTAATACATCATTTACTCCATCACCTGTCATGGCTGTTATATAACCAAGTTTTTTAAGAGTTAAAATGATCTTTTTCTTACCACTTGGAGTAACACGACCAAAGATATCATTTTCAGTAACCGCTTTTTCTAATTCATCATCTGGAATATTACTGGCATCAATAGCTTTTAAATCATCTTTAATTCCGGTCTTCTTAGCAATATTTAAAACAGTAACCGGATTATCACCAGAAATTAACTTAATCTTAACTCCTTGATCTTTAAAGAACTCTAAAGTATCTTTAGCCTCTTTTCTTATTTCATCTTCAATCAAGACAAATCCAATTAATTCTAAATTTTTAGGAGAATCAGTTAATTTTTCTTTATTTTTAGCAACAACTAGAATTCTGTAATCTTTTTGATAATCCTGAATTAAAGAATAATCTAAATTCTTTTCATTCTTATACACGTATTCATAGGCACCAATATAATATGAAGCATCTTCTTTAATTTCTACGGCTGAGAATTTTCTTTCAGAAGAGAATGCAATTTTATCAGTTACTTCTACCCTAACCTCTTCTGGATATTTATCCTTTAAAGCTTTAAAAGTTGAACTTTCATCATATAAAGTATAGGTTAATTTATTTAAAATTTTGGAAAAATCATTTTTACTATATTTAGAAGTTGGTATAATATCATAAACTTTCATATTACCTGTTGTAATCGTCCCCGTTTTATCCAAACAAATTACATTTACTCGTGATAAAGTTTCAATACAATATAATTGTTGAACTAAAACTTTATATTTACTAAGTCTGGCTATACTAACAGCCATAACGGAACTTGTTAAAAGTACCAATCCTTCCGGTATCATACCAATTAAAGCGGCAACCGTATTAATAATTGAATCACTTATCGTATCTTTAATAACTAAATATTGATTACAAAACAAGGCTGCCCCCAATGGAATAATGACAATTGATAAAACTTTAACAATCTTTTCAAAAGAATTTAAAATAACCGAATTATTTTCTTTTATATATTTTGCTTCACTTGAAATAGTATTGATATAATTATCATTTCCAACATGAACAACTTGACTAGTACAATCACCTGAAACAATAAAACTTCCTGATAAAAGCATATCTCCACTCTTTTTAACAATGGTATCAGATTCACCAGTTATAAAGGACTCATTTACTTCAACTTCCCCTTCTCTTATAATCGAATCAACAACAACTTGATTACCATGCTTAAGTAAAACAATATCATCTAAAACAATTTTCTCATTTTCAATACTAATAGTTTTTGCATCTCTTAAAACAGTTGCTTTAGTACTTGAAATAACCGATAATTTATCTATGATTTTTTTAGAAATAATCTCTTGAATCGTACTAATAATCGTATTACAGAAAATTACACCCATGAATAAACAATTTTTAAGTGAATAGAAAATCCTTCCTGAAAATATCCCAGCTAGCATAATGGCAGCCCCTAAAAAGATATTTAAAAAGTTAAAATAGGTAAAAACATTATCTTTAATTATTTGTTTTATTGTTTTCGTTACAGGCTGATTATTAAAATTAAGTAAGTTCTTAGAAATTCTCTCTTCAACTTCAGCACTTGTTAACCCCGTTTTAATATTGGTTTTTACTTCTAATTTTTCTTTCATATTCCACCTCTAATTATTCTTCGCGATTTCTTCAATATTAGCTCTTTTAATATGTTTTATTTCTTCCCATTCTCCATTTGGTTTAATAAGGGCTATAACTGATGATATAATACCACTTACTAAGAAGATTGAAAATAGGAAAATTGCTGGAAGTAAAGGTATAATCTTTTTCTTATAATAAATACATAAAAATAAAGCTAATAAAACACTTGCTAAATATGATACAACTCCAAATAACAAGGTTATTAAAATATTATTGGTAACTATTATATTCATTATAGTTACTATGACTAATAAAACTTGATAAATAGGTCCAAAGATTAAAACTATATTATCAATAGCAATTAAAGTATGATGTTTTTTAAAACAAGTAACTAAATCTTTTAAATAACCTTTTAATATTTGTAAAAATCCCCTATTCCATCTATTTCTTTGTTTAATTGAACAACCAAATTTATCAACTTGTTCATCATATAAAATAGCTTTCGAAGCATAACCAATTTTTTGATTATTAATTGCACATACTGTATTTAATTCAATATCTTCAGTTAAAGTTGTAGCCTTATAATTTAATTTTTCAAGAGCCTTTTTGGTTATTACATAACCAGTTCCATTGATACTAGCACTAGCCCCAAGTTTTTCTCTTGTTTCATACAAGAAAAGATGTTGTAAGTAATAAGAAATTGCATAACTTCCACTTAACCAATTATCATAAAGATTTTTACAATCTCTAAATCCTTGAGCAACTTCATAACCATTTAATAATTTATTATTCATTTCTTTCAAAAAATTCTTATCAACAACATTATCAGCATCAAAGATAACATAAGTATCAAAACTTTTATCATTTCTAAACTTTTTATAGATATAATTTAAAACTTCTCCTTTGGATTTAACTGGAACTTTTATATCAATTATTTTGGCTCCATGTTCTAAACTAACTTTTTTGGTATTATCCGTACAATTATTTGGTGCAACATAGATATCATACATATCTTTAGGATAATCTTGTTTCTTTAAACTATCTATTAAATCTGGAATAACTAATTCTTCATTTCTGGCTGCTATGATAATTCGAAAACGGTGTTTAGGTTCAAATGTCTTTTCTTTTTTCTTTTTCTTAAAAAGCGGTAAAATACCAAAAATAATAAAATAAAGACTATAGATAAAAACAACTAAATTTAATATTAAGGTAATAATTTTAACTACTTTCATGATTAGGCTTTCCTCCGTATCTTCTTCATAATCGCCTTTATAAAGTTTTTATTTAAATAATAAGTATAGAATAATGCTATTCCAAGTCCTACTAAGATTAACCATAAATTCTTAGTATAATATAATAAAGTTACAAGCAAAAGCACAAATAAATTTAAAAACATATAATTATCTTTCTTTAAAACAATATATTTTCTTAATTTATAATTTCGATATATAAATATAACAAAGTAAGATACTAAAGTTGCAAAGACAGTTGCATATAAACCAATATATCTAATAAGAGCAAAACCTACTACTAAATTGATTAAGGTTGAAACAATCGTTGTTTTAGCAAGTATTTTTGTATCTTTATAAGCTGAAAAGATACCACTACAGAAATTAGACATATTGGAAAAATAAACCGATATTACCATAATTGGAATATAGAAATAGGCTTCTCTGTAAGCATTTTTAATTAATAGATTAAAGATAAATGGAAGACCAGCAATAATTAAAATTGAAACACAAATTAATAAATGTTTAAGATCAATATAAACACTATTATAGAAATCATCTTTATCTTTTTCTTTAACGACTTTACTAGCTGATTCTTTCCAAGAGATATTAAAATAACTATAACAAGTATTGATTATGGTTGGAAATCTATTACCAACTGAGTATATACCATTTTTTCCTTCTCCTAAATAATGAATAATTAAAAGCCTATCTGTTAAAGCAATAGCATTCCAGGAAATACTATTTGGAACAAGTGGCCAAGAATATTTAACCATTTCTTGAATTTTCTTTTTGTTTAAGTATTTAAATTTAACCAATTTATGCATTTTAAGTTTAAATAAAAGCCAAATTGAAACTGCACTATTAGCAATTATATATGAGATAAATAAACTAACAAGTCCCATTTTTAAAACGACAATAAATAAAATATTTAAAGCAATTGTAAAGAAACTTGAAAAGAAACAAAAGACAGAATATATTTTAAATTTACCCATACCACGAGCTGATGAACCAGCAAGGGCTGATAACAAACTTGCTAAAATATAAAAGATTAAATAGATAGTATATGGATAATGAACTATCATGCCAACTATAACAATTAAAATACTCCAAGCAACGAAACTAACTAATGAGAATATAGTTGTAACTGAGAATATTTCTCCTTTTTCATAATCTTTTTTAGCATCAATTAAAAACCTAAACATTCCTTCATCCATTAATAAAGTAACACAAGGTATTAAGAAAATGGATATTGTATTTAAAAAATCATAAGCACCATATTCACTTGTTGTAAGCATACTTGTATATAAAGGTAGTAATAAAAAACTAACTAGTTGAGTACTAAACTTACCTATTGAAATAATAAGGGTATTTTTAATAAGTTCTTTTTTCTGATTCATGTTATCACTCTCTTATATAAGTATATCATGTAATACTTAAGAAGTAAATTAGAAATGGTTTAAAATGTGTAAATTTAAAGTTAAATTAATTATATTAAAAAGAAAGAAATCTTAAATAAATTAAGAATTTTCATATATATTTCCTTTTATTTTATTTAGTTTATCATTTACTTCTTTTACAAGCCCTTTAAGTTCATTTCTATCATTTTCACTACCATTAGAAATAAAATCATTCCATTCTTCTAATACTTCGTTAATATTAGATTCATTTATTTTATCTTTAATTATTGCATAAGCAGTTTTTCTATAATTCATAATACTTACAGCACCTAATGCTTTATAATATGACTTTTCTGGAATTTTTGATATTTTATAGAAATGTAATGCTAACTCATCATCAACCTTTCTAGGATTACTAATTATTATTTTATTAGTTCTATATATGGTTGTTGAACTTTCTATTTTAATATTTTCAGCATCATTTGGAATTTCTACATCATATATTGTATCTCCTCTATGCAACCATCTTAATATACAGTCTTCTGTTGTATAATTGAACCCACCAAAATCTTTCCCATTTTTTGCAGATGGATTCCAATTATTACTTACATTAACTTGATTTATTTTATATTTAAAATCATTATCTGCTCCAGAAGTAATACCATACATAACTTTTACATATTTTTTATTTTTCATTTTTAACTCCTCAAATCATTATCTGTAATTAATTTTTCTTATTTATAAATTTTTAATTTTATTTAATACATTGACAAATTAAAAAGACTATTTGAAGTCTCTTTAATATAAATTCATTTTCTTTTTATTAGTTTTCTTATTATTATTTGCTTTTTGAGTTTGTTTTTTCTTTTTTAATTCATTTTCAATATCAGATTTCTCAATTATATCTTCACTATGCTGATAAATAATATTTTCTTTTAAAGTTTTCTTTTTCTTTAAAGGTTTTACAAATACTTGAAGATAAGTCCAAAAGAAACCAATTAAGAATACTAGTACCAATACATAATAAAATGTAACATTCCAAGTATCTTTATTCTTTGTTACTGCTTCTAATATTTCCATATTTCATCATCCTTTTTATTCTTTTATTATATTAATTACTACGTGATTGAATTTCAGCTATTTTTTCAAATACATCTTTAGCATTATCTTCAGTTATAGTTGCAAAACCAAGTTCTTTTAAGGCTTGTTCTTTAACCGTATTTAATTCTTGAGTCCGACTTAATTTTTCTTCATGTCTTCTTTCAATTTCTTGAACAAATCTCTTATGGGAATCAACTATCTTACTCTTTGATGCTCCACCTTGACTATATAAAGTAAAAGCACTAAAAATTATACTTTCAAAACTAAATTGTTGATCTTGATTAAATAGAAATTCCATTGGATCAGTGAATCCCATTAATTTAGAAATAAAACATAGTAAATAACGAAGTTCTTTATTGTTTTCCATACTTTGTAAATAATGATATAAATAAACGTATAGATTATAAGTATCTTTTGTATGGTCATCACGAAGTTTATCTTTTAAAAGGGTTGTAATATCCGTAAGGATTTCTACTTCCTTCCTGTTAAATCCTTTTAAATCAATTAAGTTATTGCCGGTTATAGCAACTTTAACTCCTTCATTTAACTTGGTATCAATTTTAATTATATATTCTCCAGTTATTTCTAAAGTATCTAAATCTTCTTCTTTTTTAATTTCTAATAGTTGTAATAATCTCGTTGCTTTTTCACTTGGCCAATCTGCTAATTCGGGAAGTGCCAAATAATTATATAGCATCTGTCTTGATACCCCCAAATACTTTGCTAACCGAACTTTAGAAACTCCTATCTCTGTTAAAACATCACTAATTTTACTCATATTTGTACCTCCTAAATTAATTTTACCAAATTCTCGTATTTTGTCAACTAAATTATTGCAATTTGTTAAATTTTGTCAAGCAATTTAAAATTTTATTTATAAAAGGTACCATAATTTCTTATTTTCTTTTCGAACTTCTTTAATTATACCACCACCAAGACAAATATTACCAAGATATAAAACACAAGCTTGACCTGGAGTTACAGCTTTTACATTGTCATAATGCACTATTATTTCATCATCACTTTTATATTCAATCGTAACATCAATATCTTTTTGCCGATAACGAAATTTAGCCGTTGCCTTCTCAGGTCTTAAATCACTTATAAAATTCATATTGGAAACAACACAACTATCACTTTTTAAATACTCGTTATCTTCCTTAAAACAAACATATAAGATATTATCTTTTAAATTTTTACCAACAACAAACATTTTATCAGAGTTACCTCCAATATTAAGTCCTTTCCTTTGTCCGATTGTATAATACATTAACCCTTGATGTTTTCCAACTTCTTTCATGGTTTCAATATCCAAGACTCTACCCGGCTGACTAGGTAAATAATTCTTTAAAAATTCTTTGAAATTTCTTTCCCCTATAAAACATATTCCAGTTGAATCTTTTTTCTTTGCCGTTACTAAATCATATTCTAAAGCAATCTTTCTTACTTCTTCTTTCTTTAAATCCCCGACAGGAAATAAAACATTCTCAAGTTGCTTTTTTGATAATTGAGATAAAAAGTAAGTTTGGTCTTTATTATCATCTACCCCTCGAAGTAAATTACCTTCTTTTAGTCTTGCATAATGACCCGTTGCTATATAATCAGCCCCTAATTTCTTGGCTTCTTTAATAAATAAATCAAATTTAATATACTTATTACACATAATATCAGGATTTGGTGTTCTACCAGCCTTTAATTCATCTAAAAAATAAGTGAAAACAAAGTCCCAATATTCTTTAACGAAATCAACTCGATATAAAGGAATATTAAGTTTTTCACAAACGGCTTTGGCATCATTATAATCAGTTTCTTGAGGACATATATCATTATTTAAGTTAGGATTACCTAAATAATCATTATTAATTGAACTATCCCAATTACGCATGAATAAACCAATTACTTCATAACCTTGTTTTTGCAGTAAAATGGCAGCAACACTTGAATCAACGCCCCCTGACATACCAATAACAACTTTTTTCATAACATCACCACTTCTAAACATGACTATTATACATCATTTTATTAAAAAAGTAAAAAGTTTCATAACTAAATCAGCTAAAAATGTTTCATAAAGGGCTGATATTATTAAAACAATGAATGATAATCCTAAAACTTTTAAATACTTCCGCATAAATTCTGTGTAGTTACTTGATTTTCTTAAAAATAAAGATTTAAATAACCTAATTGCTAAATTCATTCCATAGAAAGACATTAAAATATAAATAATCATATTTAATATTTGATGTGGGAAGATATAAAATATGGCAAATGGTATTCCAGCAAAACCATAAATAGCAATAATAACTCCAATGGAAAACCCTAAAACCATACTTTTAAAATAAAGAATAAACGGATTTAAAACAATCCCAATTATTGATAATCCAAAGATAAATAATAAAATTAAATATAAGGAATTAACACTTAGATAATTAATAAAATTACTTAAATAATTAATCTCAACATTATCTTTTAAATTTAAAAAGTAGTCTTTGACAACACTACTTACATCTTTAAAATCTGAATAACTTAAAATATTAGAAAATATTATACCTGAAATAAAACCTAATATACTAATTGTTATTAAAAATAAATACTTGTACTTATATTTCTTAAATTCTTCCTCTATCTTTTGCTTTTTCATTTTCTCACCACTTAATCATACTCACCTAACCTAAAAAAAAGTACAACAATTTGTACTTTTTAGAATAATCTTAATATATCATTGAAAGTTACATAGATAAGTAGGGCTAGTAATAAGAAGAACCCAATATTATGAATTAAGTTTTCGGTTTCCGCTTTAACCGGACTTCCTTTAATCTTTTCAATAATTAGGAATAGAATTCGTCCTCCATCAAAGGCTGGTAGTGGAAGTAAGTTCATAATACCAACATTGATACTTAATAAAGCAGTTAGAGTTAAGACACTATAGAAGCCAGCTGCTCTTGTTTGATTAACAGCTGAATAGATACCAACCGGACCGGATAATTGATTTAGACTAACACCTCCAATAATTAATTCCTTTAAAGTAATATAGACTTGTCTTGCAATGGAATAGAATTTCGTAAAAGCATAACTAATTGACCTTCCAAAGCCTCTTTCTAAACTATTATTAAATTGAATACCAAAACTATAACCAGCTTTCTTCATCTCTTCTCCACTTAAAGGAGTTACTTTATATTCAAATTCTTTATTATTTCTTAAAATTGTAAACTTCGTTTCTTTCTCACCGGCTATTGTTAAATATAATTGAACATCATCTAAAGTTTTTGTTGTTTTATCATTTATTTTTAAAATTTTATCATTATCTCTTAACCCAGCTAAAGCAACAGGAGACCCTTCAAGCACAACTGGAATATTGGTTGATAAAGTAGGACTTCCATAGATAAGAGCTGCAACAAAAAGAATTAGAATAGCTAAAATAAAGTTATTACCTGCTCCAAAGAACATTACTAAAAATCTTTGCCATACTGGTTTTCCTTGTAAAAGATTTTCTTTCTTAACACCTTTATCTTCTTCACTACCCTCACCTGCTAAAGAACAAAAACCACCAATCGGAACAGCCCTTACAGAGTAGATAGTTTCACTGACTTTCTTTTTTTCTTTAATTTTCTTTTCTCGTCTTTTCTTACTACTCCAAATAACTGGACCCATTCCAATTGCAAATTCATAAACATGAATCTTAAACATCTTAGCAAATATAAAGTGTCCAAATTCGTGTACTAATACAATAATTCCTAAAATAAATATAAAATAAATAATTGATATAATCATAAAATCTTCCTCCTAAAATAAACTAGATATAACTATATATGTTAAACTTATAAAAATAATACTATCAAATCTATCTAAAATACCTCCATGTCCAGGTATTAAATTACTAAAATCTTTAATTCCAGCATTTCTTTTAATACTTGATTTAACTAAATCTCCAAGTTGTCCAATTATACTCAAGAATAAGGTTAAAAGTATTAGTAAGAAAATATTTTGATAATCTTTAATTAAAAAGATATAAATAAGACTTCCAGCCACTGTTCCAAATAAACTCCCTCCAATTGCTCCTTCAATTGTTTTATTAGGTGATATTAAAGGTGCTAATTTATGTTTCCCGAACATCATTCCTGTAAATAAAGCAAAAGTATCAGTCATCACAGATATACTTAATAAATAAAGGAATATATATAAACCAAGTTCTCTTATTTTAATAAGATTACCAAATGCTATTCCTAAGAAAATCGTTACTCCAATAAGATAAAAAGCATCTTGATAGTTATATTTCTTTTGGTCATTGATAAATACTAATAAAATTAATAAGATAAGTGGAACTAAAAGCAAGATTCTTAAATCAAAACTAGTTAAAATATTAAAAATACTTTTATTAAAATAAGCATAAATTATTAATATTCCTGTTAAGATAAAAGTTATAATCTTTGTTAACATTGGTAACTTAGGTTTTAATTTAAGTAATTCATAAACACTTCCCAGTCCAAGTATTAAAGCAAGTACTGCAAATGGTAACTTCCCAATTATTAATAAAGGTACCAAGATAATAATCATAACCACGGCACTTATGATTCTCTTTTTCATATTACCTCCAATTTTTATCACTAAATAAATTATAACACTAAATGAAAAAATATCAAGCAAAAACATACTGATTTTCTAATCATTGTGATTTTTAAATGAAAATGTCTCTAATAAAAAAATAAATTTTAAGTGAAAATGTCTCTAATAATATAGAGATTTT
>CANQJD010000007.1 GCA_947624175.1 uncultured Bacilli bacterium | reverse complement strand
ATCTTTAAAAATTTTTAAGCGATTGCCATATTCTTTTTGACTTTTAAAGAAAAATGTAGTATTCTTTAAGTGGGTGATTTTATGTTAGTTAATAGTAAAAAAATGCTTAGTAATGCAAAAAAGAAAAAAGAAGTAGTTTTTCATTTTAATATTAATAATTTAGAATGGGCAAAATGTATTTTAGAAGAATGTAATGAGTTAAAAACACCAGTTATTTTAGGTGTTTCAGAAAGTGCTATTAAATATATGGGTGGCTATGATGTTGTTGCTTCTTTAGTATATAGTTTAATAACCGATTTAGAAATAAAAACTGATGTCTGCTTACATTTAGATCATGGTTCAAGTGTTGAAAGTTGTATAAGAGCAATTGATGCTGGATTTAATTCCGTTATGTTAGATATGTCCAAGAAACCTTATCAAGAAAATGTCGAGAAAGTAAGTGAAGTTGTTCGTTATGCTAAAAATAATGATGTTTCAGTTGAAGCCGAGATTGGTTCAATGGGTCAAATAAGTGGTGATAGTTTACAATTAGGTACAAATACTAACCTTGAAGATTGCAAGAATTTTGTAAAAGATACCGGAATTGATGCTGTTGCAGCTAGTGTTGGAACTGTTCATGGTATTTACAAAGGAAAACTTAATATTGATTACAAACTAATCGAAAATTTATATAATGAAATTGATAAACCATTAGTTTTACATGGTGGAAGTGGTCTTTCAATTGAAACTTTAAAAAAATGCAAAGAAGCAGGTATTACAAAAATTAATATAAATTCAGATATTCAAGATAGTTGGAGTAAAGCTGTTAGAAACTTTATTAAAGAAAATCCTGATGTAATTGATCCAAGAAAAATAATTGGAGCTGGATTCCAAGCAATTAAAGATGTTGTCCGCGAAAAAATTAACATAAATAAGTAAAACAAATAAAATATAGTGGTGATTTATAATGAAAGTATTACAAGTAACAGGAAATCAGAAATTAACAGGTAGTATTCGAATAAGTGGGGCTAAAAATAGTGCAGTTGCTTTAATTCCTGCGACTTTACTATCAACAGGTACGACAACAATTTGCAATATTCCTGATATTTTAGATATTGATGTTTTAGAAAAAACTTTAGAATATTTGAATGTTGATGTTAAAAGAGCCAGTGGTTCAATTTTAATAGATACAACTAATTTAGAAAATAAACCAATTCCAGAAGAATTATCCAATAAACTTCGGGCTTCTTACTATTTCATGGCAGTTCTTTTGGCTAGATTTAAACATGTTGAAATGTATTTTCCCGGTGGTTGTCAAATTGGCTCAAGGCCTATTGACCAAACCTTAAAAGCCTTTAGATTGCTTGGTGCTAAAATTACAGAAGATGGTTGTTTATTTAAAATGGAAGCTGATGAGTTAAAAGGTGCTCATATTCCTCTTGATATGCCAAGTGTTGGAGCAACTGTTAATGCTATTTTAGTAGGTGTTCTTGCTAAAGGTGAAACCGTGATTACAAATGCAGCTAGGGAACCTGAAATAACGGATCTTATTGATATGTTAACCAAAATGGGAGCTAAAATAGAAGGCGCTGGAACGACGACTATTACCATAGAAGGAGTAGAAAGTTTAAGTGGAACTAATCATGATATAATCCCAGATAGAATCGAGGCTGGAACTTATACAATAATCGGAGCTTTATTAGGAAATTATTTAAAAATTGATAACATTATTCCAGAACATATCAAAGCCTTAACTGATAAACTCCAAGAAATGGGTGCAAATCTAGAAATCCATTCCGATTATTTAATTATAGATAGTCAAAATAAATTAAAAGCAACCGATATTGAAACCCATGAGTATCCTGGTTTTGCAACAGACTTACAACAACCTTTCACTACCCTACTCACTCAAGCCAAAGGGTTAAGTCATTTAAGCGAGAATATCTATGAAAATAGATTTATGAATGTTCCTTATTTAAACAAAATGGGTGCTAGTATTCATGAAGATGGCAAGATCATTGAAATAAGTGGACCAACTAAATTAAAAGGAAAAACAGTTAAAGCAACTGACCTTCGGGCTGGTGCTTCCCTACTCGTTGCCTCTTTAATTGCTGATGGGGAATCAGAAATTCAAAATATTGAACATCTTTTGAGAGGATACGAGGAAATAGTAGAAAAATTGACAAATGTAGGTGCTAAAATAGAGATTAAAGAAATATAATAAATTATCTTTAATCTTTTATTTTGGAGGACTACAAATGAAAAAAATAATTATAGCAGTTATTTTTATATTTTTGTTAGTATTTATAATTTATAAAGCAAATGATAATGACTTAATTGATTATATGTCTTTAGGTGATTCTATCAATGAAGGAATTAATTCCTATGGCAATCATAGTTATGGTTATAATGATTATATTAAATCTTATTTAGAAAACAATGATATGTTACATAAATACAATGCTTATTATTCTAAAAACAAATATACTATATTAGAACTTTTAGATGATATTAATGATGATAAAGAAATTATGTATGATGATAAAACTTATAATATCAAGAAAGAACTAAGAGAAGCTGATTTAGTAACAATTGCAATTGGAATGGATGAATTAGTTGAAGTTTTAAACAATTATAAAAATAAAGATTTTGAAGAAGTTAAAGTTGAACTTGATAAGATGTCCTCGAATATGGATAAATTATTAAAAACTATTACTTCCTTATCTAAAACCAAGATAGTTTTAGTTGGTTACTATAATCCTTATAATAATAATGATAAAGAAATGCAAGAAATATTTGCTTATTTAAAAGATAAATACCAAAGTTTAGCTGATAAATATGAAGTAACTTATGTTGATATATATAATACAATTAATAAAGATAAAAGTTATCTACCTAATGAAAAAGACTATCATTTAACTAGTAGAGGTTATTTAAAAATTGCTTTAGAAGTTATAAAAAAGATAGAAAAAACTATCTAAAAGTTACTTATCAAAATATGTAAAGTGTGTTGAAAAGACAAAAATATTTTTATATAATTAATTTGATAAGGAGTTTAATTATGAAAAAAGCCAAAATAACAACTGGAATATCATTACCAGACAATTTACATGCCGTTTTTGATAGGGATGGTAATTTTTCAAGATTGTTAAAAGTAAATTCTAAAGTAAATTTTTTAGAATATATTGCTCGTTTAAATGAAATATATGAAAAACAGGAAGAAGAAGAAGATTACAAACAAAGAATTATAGATTTAAATGATAAAAAAGAAACGAATAAATCTATTAAACAAAAAGTTTTTTTAATTTTATTGATAGGAATTATTATTTTGACTATATGTATGAATATAAAATCTAGTATATTTACTATTCCTAATCTTTTAAAGTTTTTAGGACTTGTTCTTGGCGATTTTGTAATAACAAATATAAGCATAAATGCTTTGTTGGGTTCAAATAAAACATTAGATAAGTATGTAAAATATTATGAAAATCTATTAAGGAAAACTAGAAAGGAAAAACAAAAATTACTTTCTTTATGTAAAGAAAAAGAACAAGAATTTGAAATAACTGAAATACCTCTTGTTAGTTCAGAGAAGATAGATAATAATAGTGTTAATAGAAATGAACTTCACAAAGAGAAATGGTATGTTGATAATTATAAAGAAAAAGATAAAGAAATAAATGTTTATAGAATGGTTAAAGAAGAAAAATATCCTTTACCTTCTATAGAAGAATATTATTATGATAGTTTAAATAGGAATATAGTTGATAAGTTAGCAAATAAAGAAGGAGATGTTGAGTTTCCAATTAAATTTGAATGGGCTCAAGATAGAATTCCTAAAATTATAAAGAAACTTGAAGAAGAAGAACAAGAAAAGGAAAAAGAAAAAGTATATACTAAAAAAATTTAAAAAGTTATAAAGATAGAAAAGCAATAAATAATATTTTGTAATTTACGAAAATGTGATATGATATATATAGGAGGTACTTAAATGAAAGAAGCATTAGAAAAACTAGATGTATCAATGAGTAATTTAGTTAGGAGTTTATCTAAATATGGAGAAGATTATTCGGAATGTAAGGAAACATTAAGTTTATTAGCACAGCAATATCAAGCATTTAATACTTTGATAGCTAAGGCTATGGAACAAGATGGTGAAAATTATCCGTATTTTGTTAAATATTCTAATATGGAAAATATAAAAAAAATATTAGAAGATAATGGTTTACTTGAACAATCATCAAAAGGTAAATAACATTAGTAATAAAAAATATTGATATTTGTTATCAATTTTACATTAGAGAGATTGAAGAATTAAATTTTTTCATCTCTTTTAATTATAGAAGTATAATAAAATAAAGATATTTACATAGAATAAACTATCTAAAACCTTGAAAATATAGGTATTAGTGCAAAAAAATGCTTGATTTTTAAAGAAAACTTTGATATACTACATAAGAAATGTTTATTACTATGACTGATTGTCATGGCGAAAGGAGATAAGATGAAAAAAGATATCCATCCTAAAAATTATGAAGTTACTGTAACTTGTGCTTGTGGTGAAACTTTTAAAGCTGTTTCTACAAGACCAGAAATCAATGTAGAAGTATGTTCTAAATGTCATCCATTCTATACAGGAAAACAAACTAGAGCATCACGTGCAGGACGAGTTGACAAGTTCAATAAAAAATATGGATTTGAAAAAGGCGAATAAGTCTTTTTTTATTGCAAGGAGGTTTTAAAATGTTTGATATTAATAATTTAAAAATAAAAATTAAAGTTGTAAAAGAAGAATATTTAAAAGAAAAAAATTATCATAATTGGCATAAGTACTATATGATAGTATCGGCTTGTTATGATTTATTAATGGTTGAAAATAATATTAATAAAGATATTTATGAATTATTATTAGATAATGTTATTTATTTAAAAAATAATTTATTTATAGAGATTGTTGATATTGAAAAAGAGAAATTAAATGAAATGGAGTTATATTTAAAAAATAAAATTGATTGCAAATTTTATCGAAAAATATAAAAAGTTTGCATTCTATTGCAAATTTATTTAAAGTTTAGTATAATGTATATGAGGCGATTTGATGTTAGAAAGAAAAGAATATTTAGAAAAATTAAAATCATGGAAAGATAAAGATGTAATTAAAGTAGTAACTGGTATAAGAAGATGTGGAAAGTCAACTCTATTTGAATTATATATTAATTATTTAAAAGAAGAAGGAATTAAAGATAGCCATATAATATCATTAAATTTAGAGTCCCCTGAAAATGAATTTAACAATTATAAAGAATTATATGATTATGTAAAAAATAAAGTAAAAGATAATAGTAAATATTATGTGTTTTTAGATGAAGTTCAAAATATTTCAGAATTTCAAAAGGCTGTTGATGGTTTATATATAAAGAAAAATATTGATGTATATATAACTGGTTCAAATGCTTACCTTTTATCAGGAGAACTTGCAACCTTACTTTCAGGAAGATATATAGAAATAAAAATGTTACCTTTATCATTTAAAGAATATAAAGAATATTACCAAGAAGAGAATTTAGAAAAATTATATTTAAATTATATTAACAATAGTTCATTTCCTTATACTTTAAACTTGAATGATAGTGATCAAATTGATGAATATTTAGATAGTTTATATAATACAATAATTGTAAAAGATATATTAGCAAGAAAGAAAATAACAGATTCTAGTATCTTAAAAAGTATCACTGAGTTTTTGTTTTCAACTATTGGTTCAACTTTATCAGTTAAAAAAATAGCCGATACCTTAACATCTAATGGGAGAAGTATATCCGTTCATACAGTAGAAAATTATTTAGAAGCCTTAACGGAAAGTTATATGTTTAATAAAGTATCAAGATATGATATAAAAGGAAAACAATATTTACAAACAAGTGATAAATATTATGCTACTGATGTTGCAATGAGGTATGCTCTTTTAGGACGGAAGAATATAGATTTAGGTCATATATTAGAAAATATAGTTTATTTAGAATTAATAAGAAGAGGTTATAAAGTTTATATAGGAAAAAATGAGGATAAAGAAGTAGATTTTGTTGCTATGAATAAAGAAGGAACGACTTATATTCAAGTTGCTTATTCTGTAAGAGATTCCAAAACTTTAGAAAGAGAATTGGGAGCCTTAGAAACAATAAATGACCATTATCCAAAATATCTTTTAACCATGGATATAGACCCAGAAGTTGATTATAATGGAATAAGAAAAATGAATGTTTTAGATTGGTTATTAAAAAAATAAGTTATAAATTATCCAAAATTAGCATACTATTACTAGTTGCTTTTTTTAAACAAAAATGGTATATTATGTGTGGTGATGAAAGTTGGAAAAGATAAAATTAGGTTTTGCATCTGACCATCGTGGTTATGAGTTAAAAGAAGAACTTATTAAGTATTTCAAACATCATGAAAAAGTATTAGAAGTTGTTGATTATGGTACTAACTCTAAAGATTCTTGTGATTATCCTGATTATGCTAAATTATTAGGTAGAGAGCTTCAAGATAAAAGTATTGATTTTGGAGTTGGTATCTGTGGAAGTGGTATTGGAATATCAATAGCATTAAATAAAGTTAAAGGTGTTTACTGTGCTAAATGTAATAATGCTCTTGAAGCAAGATATACAAGACTTGATAATAATACTAATGCAGTTGCGATTTCTGGTGATACTTCCTTAAAAGAAGCTATTAGTATAGTTGAGACATTCATAACAACTGAGTTTACTAATTTAGAAAGACATATAAGAAGAAATAATAAAATAAAAGAGATTGAAGGTAGTTATCATGACTAAGTTTGTATTATATGTTTTAGTTACAATTATAACAACTTGGGCTATGGATGGATTAAACATTAATGCTATTTTCAAAAAGGGACAAGTTGTTAAAGCTCGAGTTGCTTATTTTCTAATGCTATTATCTATTATATACTTAGTAACTAATTTTATTTATGACTTTATCTATTTAAAATTATTTTAAAAAATGTATAAAAAAATCTTAACAGGAAATACTTTAAATGAGGTGATTTTATGAAATTAAAACCATTTGTATTTCCTGTTTTATATATTTCTTTAATATTTACATTAGTTCTTGGATTATATTTTACAAGTAGAATGATTGAGGCTGATAGTTCTGATTCTTTAAAAGATGTAACTTATGTATCTTCAATAGTTTTAGGTAATACGGTTCCTGTTGTTAATGTTGATGTAACAGTTAATAATCCTTATGTTGCAGAAGATGTTAAAATAGCAAGATATTTCTATAACTCTGAAGATGATGTTGATAGACAAAGAGAATCTTTAGTATATTATAATAATACTTATATGCCAAATACAGGTGTTGATTATACGTCTGAAGAGAATTTTGAAGTTGTAGCTATTCTAGATGGAACCGTAATTGATATTAAAGAAGACGAATTGCTAGGAAAAATTGTTGAGATAAGACATGAAAATGAATTTGTGTCATCATATGCTGGGTTAAGTGAAATAAGTGTTCAAAAAGGAGAAGCAGTTACTCAAGGTATGAAAATTGGAACAAGTGGAACTAACAAAATCAATGAAAGTTTAGGTAATCATTTACATTTAGAAATATATAAAAATGGTATTAATGTTGACCCTCTTAAAGTAATTGGTCAAAAATTAGGTGATTTATAATAGTCATCTTTTTTTATATTATAAATAATTTAGTAGATTATGGGAATAATATAGTTGAGGTGAATTATGAAAGACATAGGAATAGATTTAGGAACAGCAAATATTCTTATATATATAAAAGGTCAAGGAATTGTTTTGAATGAACCAAGTGTTGTTGCAATTGATACGGAAACAAAAAGACCTCTTGCTTTTGGAGATGCTGCTAATCAAATGCTTGGTAAAACTCCTTTTAAAGTTAGAGCCATTAAACCTATGAAAGATGGAGTTATTGCTGATTTTGAGATAACGGAAATGATGCTTGATTATTTTGTTAATAAAGTAAAAGCTAGAGGAATGTTTAAAAAGCCAAGAATAATTATCTGTTGTCCTGCAGATACAACTCCAGTTGAAAAAAATGCTATTCGTGAGGCTGCTGAAAAATTAGGAGCTAAGAAAGTGTATCTTGAAGAAGAGCCAAAGGCTGCAGCTATTGGAGTAGGTCTTGATATTAGTAAACCAAATGGAAATATGGTTATTGATATTGGTGGAGGGACAACTGATATTGCTGTTTTATCACTTGGTGGAATTGTTGTAAGTAGGTCCTTAAAAGTTGCAGGTAATGTGTTTGATAATGATATAAAAGAATATATAAAAAGTAAATATCGATTATTAATTGGAGATAAAACCTCTCAAATTATAAAACATCAAATTGGTTCAGTTTATGATAGTTCCGATGATGTTATGATGGAAGTTCGGGGAAGGGATTTAGAAACAGGACTTCCTAGTATTGTTACTATCAATAGTGCTGAAATCGAAGAAGCTTTATATGAAGATATTTCCAAAATAGTTGATGCAACTAAAGCCGTATTAGAAGATACTCCTCCTGAATTATCTGCGGATATCATTGAAAATGGTGCTATTTTAACAGGTGGTGGTTCTTTAATTGGAGGATTAAAGGAATTATTAGAACATGAATTACAAATACCAATTTATCTTGCTGAAAGTCCTTTAACTAGTGTTGCTGAAGGAACGGGAATTATGCTTGATAATTTATATTTAATAGATTAAAGTGATGAAAAATTCACTTTTTTTTGTAAAATATATCAAAAAAATCACTTAAAAAAGTCCAAATCGAAAAATTTCCGTGTATATTATATATAGAGGGGAAGAATATCAATTTAGAAATTATATTTACTACCAAATTCAAATATAAAAAACTTTGCGTTATTCTTTCTCTCGTTAAATTAAAAAAATTTTTTAATAGATAAATTTGTAACAAATATTCCTTATTTATAAATGAAATTAGTTTTTAATTTTAAATATGACTTGAAAAGTCCACGAAAAGACTAGTTTTTTTTTTAGGTAAATGTTATAATTTTTTATGTAGAGAAAATTCATAGCAAAATGCTGATAAGAATTTTATACAATTTATTCTGGAGGTTATGATGATTAGTAATACATTTTTATATTCTTTAAAGGTTGTTATAGTTACTTTAATAATTTCAGCAGTATCTATAATTTTTGTAAAAAAAATAGCATTTCATGTAAATGCAATTGATATTCCAAATGAAAGAAAGGTTCATACAAAACCAATGCCTAGATTAGGAGGATTAGGAATTTTCTTTGCTTTTCTAGTTGGATATATGTTATTTGCTCAAAATACAGTTAAGATGAATTCAATTTTAATAGGAAGTTTTATAATACTTTTAACTGGTATAATTGATGATATAAATCCTTTAACGGCTAAAGCAAAATTAGTTGGTCAGTTAATCTCAGCCTTGGTAATTGCTTTTTATGGTGAAATCCTTTTAAGTGATATAACAGTTTTTGGAATTTATATTAACTTTGGTTATCTTGCCTATCCAATTACGATTTTATTTATAGTTGCCTGTATGAATATTATAAATTTAATTGATGGATTAGATGGTTTAGCTGGTGGAATTGCTTCAATTTTCTTTATGACCATTCTAATTATTTGTTTCCTTCAAGGCAGAACAATGAATTTAGAATTTACTTTAACCCTAATAATGCTCGGAAGTACATTAGGTTTTCTTATTCATAATTTTTATCCAGCTAAAATATTTGCAGGAGATTCTGGGGCTTTATTCTTAGGCTTTATAATTTCAATTATTTCCCTTTTAGGATTTAAAGGAACTGTGTTAACATCAGTATTTGTTCCCCTTCTTATTCTTGCAATTCCAATCCTCGATACCTTATTTGCAATTATTCGAAGAATTGGACATCATAAACGAATAACTGATGCTGATAAACAACACTTACATCATCAATTATTAGGTATGAAGTTTTCCCATCGAACAACGGTTTTAATTATCTATGGAGTGAATATCTTATTTGCTATGGCTTCTATTTTCTATACAATGAATGAACACATCAATAGGTATATTAGAATTGGCGTTTATTTAGTTTTACTAGCACTTGTATTCTGGTTTATCAATAAGACCAATATCATAACTGAAAAACAAATTAGTTTCAAAAAAATCAAAGATAAAAAGAAAAAAGAAAAATAAGGATAAATAAAGCAGTAAACCAATCAAAGCAGTAAAAATATAAAAGAAAGTTAGGATTTAATCCATAGAGGAAAAATAATAAATGATTAATTTTATAATTTACGAAGATGAGGAGTACTTTGCTAATATTTATGAGAATAGTATCCATAAATTTATGGGTAACAATAATGATCGATATAAAACTTATATATTTAAGAAATATTCACCAAATATTCTTAATATAATTAAAAACTTAAATGGTCAAAATATATTTATTTTTGATATTGAAGTGAAAGGCAAATCAGGTCTTGATTTTGCAAGAGAAGTTAGAAAATTACGAAAAACAATGAATGACCAGATAATAATAGTAACTGCTCACCAGGACTTAATTCAAAATGCTTTTCATAATAAACTTTTAATGTTAGATTTTATTTCTAAATTTGATGATTTAGAATATCGACTTATGACTTGCTTTCAAGAAATATATGAAATTTTTAATGCTAATAAATTTCTATCTTTTAAACAAGATGGAGAAATTATAAGAATACCATACAATGACATACTTTTTATTGAAAAGAATAAAACGGAAGATTATTTAGAAATCGAAACAGCATCAGATACCATCATTTATAAAAGTAATATTGCCAAATTAGAAAAAATATTATCTGATGATATAAGATTTTTTAAAACACATCGAAGTTGTATTGTTAATATCTTTCGAATTACTAAATTAAATTCCAGTATTCCTATCATTTACTTTGAAAATAAATCAACTAGTTGTTGGTCAAGAGATAAACGAAAGGCTCTTGAAGAAAGGTGTATGGTAGGTGATCTTTATGTTTAAATACTGGACTCTCGTTCAGTTATTTTTAATTAACTTAGTCTTTTTTACAACAACCTTTTTAATTAGTAAGATGTTTTTAAATATAAAATTTAAAGATATTAAACTAAAAAGATTACTGTTTATTATTCCTTTATTTATAATATCGTATCTTGGTTTAATCTATTTAGATTTTGATAATAATTTATCCTTAATCTATTTTATAGTTATTTTTCTTCTTATTAAATTAGTATTTAATAAATCTTTCAATGATACAATTTTTATGTACTTATGTATTGGTTTAATTTATTTTATTTTTACCTATCTTATAAATGTTTTTATCTTTCTTAAACAAGATAGTTTAATTATTAATTTTAAAGATAATCATTATGAAATAGTTATAGTTTCAATTTTATCTTTAATTTTGGCATTATTCATTAGGAAATTAGTTAATAGATTACATTATAAAGTTAAAAATAAAATAGATTTAAAAATAATTATAGTTGTATTGCTTGATTTAATTGCCTTCTTATTTTCAATCTATTATTTAAAAGCAAATGATTTAGAAATTCATGATATGCTTTTTAGCTTTATAATTCCAATTTTTATTTTAGGTGTTAGTTTTATTTTAGTTTATCAAATATTTAAAAAGTATGAATTTTTTAAGAAATATAGTTTATTAGAAGAATATATTGAAACATCATCTGATTTAATCGAAAAGTATAGTTCTACTATTCATAAGTATAAGAATAATCTTATTACAATTAAAGGTTATTTGAAATCTGATGTTGATATAGCAATTAAATATATTGATGATTTATTGGGTGATTATAAAAAGAAAAAATATAACTGGATAATGGACTTGAATCGAATTAGGGAAGATAGTATTAGATATTTTGTTTATTATAAGTTATCAAAAGCTGAAGATTTAAAGTTAAAAATTACAGTTGAAGTATCAAATGAAGTTAAGAAAGTTGATTATTCTGATTTTAAAGTTAATGAAATAGGTTTTCTAACGGAAGTATTAGGAGAGTATTTTGATAATGCTACTTATGCTAGTTTAGAATCAAGCAATAAAGAATTACATTTTATGGTTTATTTAGAAGACGAGAACCTTATATTTTTAGTTAGTAATACTTATAAAGGAAAAGTTGATTTAAAAAAGATTGAAGAACATGGTTATACAACGAAAGGTGCTGGTCATGGACTTGGTTTGTATGAAATACATAAAGGTATGAAAAATAGAAATAAATTTGATTATAGTTATGAATTACTTGATAATTATTTTATAGTAAAATTATTAGTTAAAGCGAGTAAACAAGAGAAAAAATAATGATTTTAAGTTTGACAATATACCCTTTTGTTGTTATAATATGACCCAATTGATGAGGGACCTTTATGAATATATTGGATAAATTGATTAATAAATTGAAAGCTAAAAAAATAATTTCAGAAGAACATGGTGTAGTAACTTTTGCCGATAAAACTATTTATTTACCTAATTATCAAGAATTAATGCAAGAAGATAAAATAAAAGTAGATAATTACAAAGAAGAAATAAATATTAATAACTTTGATACTCTAATTAATTATACAAATGAATTAAGAGAAAAAAATAAAGATATAACTAATTTATTAATAAAATTTTTATATGAATTAAAACAAGTTTCAGAAAGTTTGACTATAAAAAGAGATTTAGGAAAAGATATAAAAATTAATCAATATGAACTTGTTGATTATGAAATAAAATATGCTAAAATTACTTCTTTAAATAAGATATTAACTGAACGAAGAAAAGAATTAGAATTAAAATTACTAGGAGTATTAAAATATAAAGAAGAATATCAAAAACATAATTTAAAACATAATATAGAATATTTAGGTTTCTTAGGAAGAAATAAGAAATTAAAACAAGAAATGGAAGAGAGAGGTCTTGGTAATTTAGAAAATACTTTAAAAGTTGCAATTATTGCTTTAAATTCTAATTTAGAAGTAAGTAGAAATTCAGTTGAAACATCTAAAAGATTAATAGATTCTTTAAAAGTGTATATAAAAGAGCAAAAAGATTATTATTCTGTAAGAGATAAAAAATATTATGATAAATTAGAGCTTTATAAAAATATAAATGAATTAATATTTGAAAATAAATTAATTGGAATTTACGATTTAAATAAAATACTTTGTGATAATCACTTAATTTATCATGATATATTACCTTTTAAATTTGCAGATATTGAAGTACAAATTGACTTAATAAAAGAAAAATATAAAGATAAGCTTATTAAATTTTTTCAAGAACAATATAATAATATTTTAAATATTCCTAATACTTTAGATAATGTTGATAAAATTGTTAAAAAAATAAATGAATTATTAGTAGTTCAGGAAGTATATCAAGAAGATATTAGTAGAGAATTAAGAAATAACTTGTATGAAATAAAGTTTTTACTTTTAAGTAAGAAATTTATTGAAAATCATAGAACTAAAAATGAATATATAACTTATGAAGAAAAAAAATACTATTCAGATATAATTAAAAGAGAATATGAGAAATTTATTAAATTAAACTCAGATATAGTTAATTTTATAAAATATAAAATTGAATTACTTTTAGGTAATAATTCATTAGAAAATGTGTTATTAGAAACTTATCCTAGTTATCTAAAAACAATATTGTTGGTAAATTATTCTTATTATTATAGAGAATTTTTTAAAGATTATATTAAAAATTATAATACAAAATTATTTGACATAGAATATGATGATAATTTAGGTGATAATCAAAAGTTAATTATTAATAATCAAACTAAAGAATCTATTTTGTATAAACATAATTTTCTAAGACGATTTATACACAAATCAAGTATGTTTTATGAAAATGAATATGATATAGGAGATTTATATGAAGATTTTGCCATAGATATAATATATTCTTGTAGGAAATATATATCTGCAGACAAGTTAATAACTATTAAAAATGATACTTTAACTTTTGCTCCTGGAATTACTAAAATTATTGCCAATCATATGAACTCTTCCAATATAAAATCAATTAAACATATTAAATTCCCAAATTCTTTAAAAGAAATTGGAGCAAATGTATTTGTATTTTTTAATAATTTACAAGAATTAAATTGTCCTCAAGAACTAGAAATAATTAATCACAATGCCTTTTCTCATTGTGATAATTTAAAAGAAATTAACTTTAATAATAAATTAAGAGAAATAAGATATTCTGCGTTTTCAAGTTGTCGTAGTTTAACAAAAGTTATTCTTCCTGTTTCTTTAGAAGTTATTGAAGATTATGCTTTTGCTTATTGTCGAAAGTTAAATAATATAGTTTTTGAAGAACCAAGAACTAAAAAGTTAAAATATGGAAGTTTTTACCCTGATGATTTTAGTTTAGATATCTAATTTTAATAATATTGTTTTGTTAAGTAAAGTAGAAAAAAATGAAAAAAATTGATACAAAATAGTTTTACTTGACAAAATTAGTGATTTATGATACAATATTAGACGTTTAAGGGGGAATGTATATGAATAATGCTAATACTGGAATAAGAGTTACTGCTTCAACTAGAACACCAGGTGGTGCAGATTTTCAAACAAGAATATTATTACAAAACCAAATCTATAATTTAATAAACTATCGAAATGGTGTTTTAAATCCGATTGAAACAGAAATTGCTTATGTTGAAAAACAAATAGAAGATTTAAAATCAAAAAATCAAGGTTTTGAGTTTAGTAAAACGGACTTTCAAACTATGATTTTATTCAAGAATAAATTAATAAACTTAAGAAATGAGATAGCTGCGGTTTTAAATCGTTTCAATCCTGAAATAGAGGATTTAAAAAGTCAATTAGATGGCTTAACTCAAAATTCAAAAGCATTATAAAAGGTATCTTCGGATATCTTTTTTCTATTAAAAGACTGCTAACAAAAGTTAACAGTCTTGGAGTAATGATACTTTAATACTTTGGCGAAATATTAAAGTTCATTAATAGAAAACAATTACTTCTTTTTATTAAACTTGCCAAAATATGACAAAATTTGCATTCATAATTAATTTTCTATAGGGATATTTTACAATATAATTTTTATAAAAATAGAAAATTGCTTTAAAAGGTTATATTTTTTGTTGTTTTGGAGAACAAATTGAAAAAATTATAATATTTTTGCTGAAAACAAGTCAAAATGAACAATTTAGAAGAAAAGTCGTTTAAACTTAAAATATTTGATATTATAGATATCGTGCATGAAGTATCAAAGGTAAGCTTACAAAAAAGAAAGAAAGGAAGTGTGATTGTGGTTAGAGGTAGAGTTAAATGGTTTAATAACGAAAAAGGCTATGGCTTTATTGAATTTACTGACAAAGAAGATATATTTGTACATTATTCAGCAATAAACCAAGAAGGTTATAAAACATTACAAGAAGGCCAATATGTTGAATTTAACTTACTTGAAACATCAAAAGGATATCAAGCATTAAATGTTACCGTTGTAAAATCAGAAATTATCGCATAAAAACGATAGTTTTTTTTCTTTAAATATGTTATTATAGTTATATAAAGGAGATGATATTGTGGAAGTATTAGTACGTGGTAATAAATTAGAGATTACCGATTCAATGAAAGATTATGTAAAGGAGAAGTTATCAAAACTTGATAAATATACACTTGATAATAACTTAAAAGCAACTGTTAATGTTAAAGTTCGAAGTTATTCTCAAAAAGTTGAAGTTACAATACCTCTTAAAACTTTAATCTTAAGAGCTGAAGAAGAAAGTAGTGATTTTTATTCAGCCGTTGACCTTGTTGTTGATAAACTAGAAAGACAAATTAGAAAGAATAAAACTAAGTTAAAGAAGAAAGAAAAAGAAGGATTAAAAGAGTTTAATATTGATGATATAATTGATTTATCAGATGATGAAGATAAAGAGATTAAACATAAAAAGATTGAAATTAAGCCTATGAATCTTGAAGAAGCGATTTTACAAATGGAATTATTAGGACATAATTTCTTTATGTATAAAGATAGCGACCTTAAAAAAATTGCTTTAGTTTATAAACGTAAAGATGGCGGTTATGGAGTTATCGAAGGAGAATAATTAAGATTAAATAAGCAAATACTTTTCAATTTGCTTATTTTTTGGTAGAATAATATGTATTAAGGAGGATATTACATGAATATATTTAAAAAATTATTAGACCATGAATATAAAGAATTAAAAAAATTTAATGCTTTAGCTGATAAAATAGTAGCATTAGATGAAGAATATCAAAAAAAGACTGATAAAGAGTTAAGAGAGAAAACAGATGAATTTAAAGAAAGATTAAAAAATGGAGAAACCCTTGATGATCTTTTAGTTGAAGCCTATGCAACGGTTCGCGAAATGGCATATAGAAAATTAGGTGAAAAAGCCTTCTATGTGCAATTAGTTGGGGCAATTGCTATTCATTATGGAAATATTGCTGAACTTAAAACAGGTGAAGGTAAAACTTTAGTAACAACATTTCCAGCCTACTTAAATGCTTTAACGGGTGATGGAGTTCATGTTGTAACGGTTAATGAATACTTAACAGTCAGAAATGCTGAATGGATGGGCCCTATTTATGAAGGTTTAGGTTTAAGTGTTGGGGTTAATAAAAGAGAATTATCGCCTAGTGAAAAGAAAGAACAATATAACTGTGATATCTTATATACAACTAATAATGAACTTGGGTTTGATTATTTAAGAGATAATATGGTTATTAGAAAAGAAAATCGAGTTGGTCGAGGACTTAACTATGCAATCATCGATGAAGTTGATTCAATTTTAATAGATGAGGCTAGAACTCCCCTTATTATTTCAGGTGGTGAACTTAAAAGTGCTAACCTTTATTTAGAGGCTGATAAGTTTGTTAAAGGTTTAAAAAATGATGATGACTATATCTATGATGAAAAAACTAAAGGAGTTACTTTAACCGATGAAGGTAATGCTAAAGCCGAAAAGTTCTTTAAAATAGATAACTTATATGATATGCGTAATTCCGAACTAGTCCATTATATTAATCAAGCCTTAAAAGCTAATTATTCAATGAAGAAAGACTTTGATTATGTAGTGCAAGATGGTGAAGTATTAATCGTTGATCCATTTACAGGTCGGGTTATGAAAGGAAGACAATGGAGTGATGGATTACATCAAGCAGTTGAAGCAAAAGAAGGCGTTAAGATTAACCAAGAAACCAAAACGGTTGCTACAATTACCTTCCAAAATCTATTTAGAATGTATAAAAAATTATCAGGTATGACTGGTACAGCTAAAACTGAAGAAGAAGAATTTAGAAATATTTATAATATGTATGTTATTACTGTTCCAACTAATAAACCAGTTGCAAGAATTGATTATGCTGATTTAGTTTATCCAACTTTAAAAGGTAAATATAAATCAATTGTTAGAGTAATTGAAGAAAAACATAAAACAGGTCAACCTATTCTAGTTGGTACGATTGCAGTTGAAACCAGTGAATTAATTAGTAGTATGTTAACGAAAAAAGGTATTAAACATGAGGTTTTAAATGCTAAAAACCATGCTCGTGAAGCTGAAATTATTGCTAGGGCTGGTGAAAAAGGTGCAGTTACAATAGCAACAAACATGGCTGGTCGTGGAACCGATATTAAATTAACTGAAGAAACGAAAGCTTTAGGTGGATTATGTGTAATTGGTACTGAAAGACATGAATCAAGGCGTATTGATAACCAGTTAAGAGGTCGTTCAGGTCGTCAAGGAGACCCAGGAGAAAGTCAATTCTTTGTTTCAATGGAAGATGAATTAATGGTTAGGTTTGGAACTGATAGAATTAAAGGATTACTACAAACTATGGGATTTGAAGAAGACCAAGCCATTAGAAGCAAAACTTTTACAAAAGCTTTATCAAGTGCTCAAGCAAAAGTTGAGGGTAATAACTTTGATACTAGAAAAGCTTTACTACAATATGATGATGTCATGAATAATCAAAGAGAAGATATTTATGAAAGAAGAAATGAAATTTTAGATAATGATTCAATTCATGATACAGTTTTAGAGACAATTAATTCTTATATTACTTATTTAGTCGATACTCATTTTACTGATAATAAGATAAATGAAGAAGATTTAAAAGATATTTTAGATATTACGAATCAAAATCTATTAAAGAAAGATATTAAACTAAAAGATATTGAAGATTTAAAACCAGATGATATGATTGATTTTATCTATGATAAAGTAAAAAAAGAATATGAAGATAAGTTAAGTGTTTTACCTATCGAGGTTGCTAATGAGTTTGAAAAAGCAATTAGTTTAAATGTTATAGATAAATATTGGACTGAAAATATTAACACCTTATCACATTTAAGAGAAGCAGTTAGAATGCGTGGTTATGGTGGAGAAGACCCTTTAAGAGCCTATACAATGGAAGGTTTAGAGTTATATGAAAATATGCTTGATAAGATTGATAAAGATACAACAGTCTTCCTATTAAAAGCCGAGATAAGACAAAATATTGAACGAAAAGAAGTTGTTAAAAAACAAATTACTAATGATACTGAAGAAGGAACAACTAAACAACCTATAAAGAAAAAAGAAAAAGTTGGAAGAAATGACCCTTGTCCATGTGGCAGTGGTAAGAAATACAAGAACTGTTGCGGAAAATGATTATAAAATAAGGATTTATAAGTAATTTAAAAAAATAAAATATTTGCAAATTTGTAATTTGTTTGAAAAAAATTAAAAAATCATTTGAAATTAAAGGAAATGTTAACAAATAAAGTATGTTAACATTTTTTTAATTTTTAGAAAAAAACAAAAATATGTTCCTTTTAACATACATATATGATATAATGTATGTAGAAAGGAACAAAAGAAAATGAATAAAGAAGATATTATATTAAATTTAGCTAAAAAAAATAATGGAATTATTACCACAAAAGAAGTAGTAAGCAAAAATATAAATAAGATTTTTTTGACAAGATTAGTTAATAATAAAAAACTAGAAAGAGTAAAAAAAGGTTTATATGTTTTGCCTTCTACTTGGGGTGATGAATATTTCAATTTAATTTATGGAAATAATGCAGTTTTTTCTTATGAAACAGCTTTATATTTTTTAGACCTTTGCCAGTCAGTTCCAAGTGAATATCATATTACAGTAAATAGGGGATATAATGGAAGTTTAAGGAAAATAAAAAAAGTGAAACTACATTTCGTGAAAAAAGAAGTGTTTGATTTAGGAATAATAGAGATGAAAAGTCCTCAAGGACAATTTGTAAAATGTTATAATGCAGAAAGATGTATATGTGATTTATTAAAAAATAAAGATAATCAGGATATAGAAATAATTAAATATGCTATAACAGAATATTTGAAGAATAAAAATAAGAGAAATTTTCCCTTACTTCTTGATTATGCTAAAAAATTTAATGTTCTAGATGATATCAATAAATATTTGGAGATGCTAATATAATGATTGATGCTGAAGATTTAAAAATTAAAGTAAAGACTAAAGCCCATGAAAATAACTTAGAACCTCAAGATATTATGCAAATGTATTTTTTTGAAAGACTTTTATATAGAATATCAATAAGTGCATATAAATACAATTTTATATTAAAAGGTGGATTATTACTATCAGCAATATTTGGTGATAATCGTAGAACTACACAAGATATGGATACTATGATAAAAGGAATTCCACTCGATGCAAGGAAAATAGAAAAAGTTATAAATGAGATAATTAATATAGATTGTGAAGATGGAATAAGTTATAGTTTAAAGAAATTAAGCGAAATAAGATTAAATGATAAATATGGAGGAATTAGAGTAAACCTTCTAGGATATAAAGAACATTTACAAGTACCACTATCTATTGATATAACAGTAGGTGATCCAATTACTCCAAGAGAATTAGAATATAGATATAAATGTATGTTTGATGATTCTTATATTAACATTATGGCTTTTAATATGGAAACTATTATTGCTGAAAAATTTGAAACATTCATTTCTGATAATATTATGAATACAAGAACGAAAGATTTTTATGATTTGTATATTTTATTAACTAGATATTATGATAAAATTGATAAAAAAGTTTTAGTAAAGGCAATTAAAAACACTTTTGAAAGAAGAAAAACTGCTTTTGATATAGATAAAATCATATATAATTTTAGTAAAATAAAAGAAAGTGATAAGTTAAGATTAAATTTTAAAAATTATAAAAATAAAAAATCTTATGCATCTAATATTGATTATGATGAAATAATGAATGCAATTAATTTGGTTATTGAATTATTAACAAAAGAATTAGTTACAATTTAGTGAAAGTGTTAACATTTTTGTTGACATTTTTTTAAATTTATTGCATAAAAAAACTTGCCCCAGGAGCAAAGGAATTCTAAATATATAAACATATATCTACTCTCATTCGAGAACCCAGCTTTAATCCTTCACAGGCAAGTGACTATATATAATATACTAAAAAAATAAGGATCTTGTCAACTTTATTGTATTCAAAATATTAAAAAATATTCATTAGAAATAAAGTATAACAATAAAAATATCATACTTATATCAATAAATAAATGTTTGTGCTATTCATAAAATTTACATGTTAAAAAAATATTTACAGTATAAAATAATAATCAAAAAAAATAATAAATAATACTATAAGCAAAAATGATATAGGAAATTAAGTTAATATGAAAGTTCTAAAAAATACGAAAATTGTTGAATAAATAAAATAAAAACATATCAGCTTTTTTAAAAGTTGGCATGTTTTTATAAAATTAGTGTATATAATAATTAATAAAAAGGTGAATAATGGATAGGAGAGATTATTATTTCTTTAAAAATTTAGAAAGATACATTTTTCCATATATTGTATCAGTACAATAAATTAAAAAATTAATATCATTATTGTCCATGGCTTTTAAGAACTCTTCTCTTTGGACTTTTGTTTTATATTTTCTTTGAAACTTTTTAAGAGCCTTAACTCTTTCTTTGTCAACTAATTGTTGTAATTTAGATAAACTATCAAAAGTCATTTATTCCTCCTCTCTAACATCTCATAATTAGAGTATTATGGGTTCTTTATAAGATGTGCCTTCATTATAGCATTGGTTTTTCAAATACTACACTTTTAGTTATATAAAATTAAAATAATTAAAAAAAGAAGTCATAAGACTTCAATTTAATCATAATTAGTTGTAATTCCATAACCTGTATTTGGATTAATTGTTGAATAAACAAAGTCAGCTCCATAACAGATAAGTAAAATTGAACAAATAATTATTTTTATTTTAGGTTTAATATTATTAAATATGTTATCTAGAAGTGGTGCAAACAAATAAGTAAATCCACAACCACCAAGACCAAAGACTAATAAACCTTCCAAACATACTCTTCCTTGAATATTCATGAAATAACCACTATAATCCCACCAGCGCATACCATTAACGGCCTCTAAATACCAAGCAGTTCCATATTCAACTATTCCACAAAGAATAAATGATAATAGAAAGATTAACCAAGGTTTTTCCCTGAAAGGTTTTAGTAAAAGCAAGATTAAGATTCCACCATAACCATAAATTGGTAACCAAGGACCTATCATTGTTCCACGATTGATAAATTCTCCACCATTTACTAAACCTAACACAACTTCATATATCCAACCTACCATTGAAAAACTAAAGAAGAATAAAATATAATTAGTAACACTATAATTTCTACGATAATCAATATTTAACCATTTACGATGAACTTTAAATGGAATTTTATAACCTTCTTTTGGATATTCTTCTTCTTTTTCCTCTTCAATATCTAAATAAGTATCATTTAATAGTTTAGGATATTTATTTTTAACTTTACTTCTTAAATTCATATAAAGTTCAGCATATGTACATTCTTGGTAAATATCAAAATAGAAAATACTAGTTAAATTAAAAGTAAAAGCAGCTAAAATCTTCCAACCTAAGAAACTTAAATCAAGTTTAAAAATATTGAACTTTTCCCCATAGGTCATCTCTTTTGTTAACATGAATGCTTCTTTTTTTGATAAATTAGGATTTTCAGCTAATACATAAGGTATCATGATATATTCATAGTGTTTAATAATACCACCAATGATAGTTAAGTCCCATAGGAACTGATAAATAATTCTTATAAATAAAATTTTAGCAAGATGCAAAGTCTTTCTAACTTTATAAGGAAATAAAAGTTTATCTATTTTTGTATTTCGATATTTCCTTTGCTCTAAAAAATACCGGTTTCGACCTATAATAATAACATTTTGAACTAATAAATAAATAGCAAAGGAAATAGTAACAGCAATTAAACTAGTAATTAGAACACTTACATTACCTTTAAATAAAAAGTGATTGATAGCATTTAAAGTTCCAAAAATAAAAGAATCATTTTCACTTATTTGGTTAAAGAAAACAGCTAGTACTCCTCGATTATATTTTTTATTAGTTGTATCTTCTTTAGCAGTATCATGCTTATTTAAAAATTCATCAATTACTTCAATATTATTCTTTGAAGCCTCCGGAATATTAAGAGCTATATTACCTCTTTCACTATTAATGATTGGTTTAGAATCTAAAATATTAGTTACATAATCATATCCACCAGCAATAATAATTGAAGCAAGAAAAACTAATAAAACATTTCTAAAATAATGAGATTTAACACTTTTTCTAGCTCTTTTTTTCAATACTTTTCTATTTTCCATAAACTACCTCAACTGAATTAATTATATTATATAATTAAAAAAAAATCTACTAAAATAGAAATTAATCCTTGATTTTGAATATCGTTAATGATATTATAATAAAGTTTGTTACGGGAGGGCTTATGAATTTTAATTATGATGAACAAATTATTTTAGCTTTATATGGAGAAGTTTTTCAAAAAGCATATGGTTTAGATAAAGATACAAAACATACTGATGTTCAAAGTTTAATCTATTTATTTAAAGAATATAATATATATGATTATTTTAATTTTATTTGGGAAAATGGAGTTGTATCTGAAGAATTAGAAAGTGTGTTAAATGAATTAGATAGTAAAAAAGATTATATATATGGTTTTTATAATGGTTACAATACAAGAAGATTATTTGTATTATTAAGTTTATTTACCAAAGAGCAAATTAATAAAATTGAAGTATTTGCTTATGCAATTAGGAAATATGTAGAAAAGTATAATTCAATTACTCCTCTTTCCAATATTGCTTATCTAAAAAAAAGTGGTTTAGAAGTTCCAGATATGGAAAATCAAGAATTAAAGAACGATACTTTAGAATTATTAGGAATATTTGGAATTATTAATCAAGAAACTAAAAAATTAAAATTAAATTATCAAAAATAAAATTATCCACCGTTTTGGTGGATAAAAAATTTATTAATCATAAACTATAATGAGCCACGGGATGTGGCTCTTTTTAAAGTTCGTTTTTAATTATATCTATTGATTTTGTAAATAATTGTTTTTCATTTTCATTTAAATGAAGCTTAATCTTTTCTCTTACTCCATCTTTATTAATAATTGCTGGTTGACTGATAAAAATATCATTATCTTCATTATAACAAGAAATAGTAATAATGGTATTTTCATCACCTAAAATAGCATTTGTTATTTTTACTAAACAAACTCCTATTCCAAAATTTGTAAAACCTTTTCTTTCAATTATTCGATAGGCTGAATCTCTGACTTCAACATAGATTTTTTCTAGTTCATCTTGATTTAAATAATTACTAATCGGATTAAGACCAACGGTTGCATTACTCCAAGGGACAAACTCACTGTCACCATGTTCACCCATTACATAAGCATGAATATTAGTTGGGTTAATTTTTAATTTATCGCCTATTAAATAACGAAGTCTTGAAGTATCTAAAGTTGTACCTGATCCAATTACTTGGTTAGGTTTAAAACTTGGATTTTTTTCTTTTGCAAATCTATAAACTAAAGTGGTCATTACATCAAGTGGGTTAGTTGCAATTAGAAAGATACCATTAAAACCATTATCCATAACTTGATTTGTAATATCTTTAATAATTTCTCGATTTTTAGAAATTAAATCAAGTCTTGTCTCACCAGGTTTTTGATTTATACCAGCCGTTATACAAACAATTTTAGCATCTCTAACTTCTGAATAATCCCCTACTCTAATTTTTAATTTCGAAGGTGCAAAAGCCAAAGAATGATTTAAGTCCATTACATCTCCTAAAGCCTTATCTTTATTAGTATCAATGATAACTAATTCACTTACTTTGGTTCGTTGATTAATAATTGCATAAGCATAACTAGAACCAACATTTCCGCATCCAATTAAAACTACTTTATTATTCATAACATCATATCCTTTTCTACTACTATTATAACCGAAGTTTAGATTTATTAATAGATTTTTTTAGAAATTGTGTGAAATTAGTGTGAAATAAGTTGATTTTCAGAGAAAAAGTATTATATAATTGTATTGGGAGGTCAAAATGAAAAAGAATAACACATTGAAGGTACTATTAATTGCAATTTTAGCAACATTCTTACTTACTTGGATTTTACCTATTGCTTATTACAATAATGGAATCATGGGTGGATTTGGAGAATTCCTTAATTTAGATTATCGTTATCCAGCTGGAATATTTGATATTTTAGGTTATCCACTTATTATTCTAACTTATTACTTCATGCATCCTACTCTATTTGTTTTAGCAGTTGGTGCATTCTATGGAGTATTTGAAAAAACAGGTGCTTATAGAAAAGTAGTTGATAAAATTGCAAAAATATTTAAAGGAAAGGAAATTATTTTCTTTGCAACTGTGATAGCAGTTTTAGCAACAATTGTTGCATTCTGTGGCTTTAGTTATGAACTTATCTTTGTTTTACCACTTTTAGCATCTATCATTCTTGTAATGGGACATGATAGAATTACAGCTGCAACGACTTTAATAGGTTCAATTGCTGTTGGTTTTGTCGGTTCTTTATTTGCTAAACCTATAACAGGTGTTTACATTGAAAGTTTAGGAACAAGTTATACTGATTTACTTTGGTTTAGGTTAGCCATTTTAATTATTGGTATTGCTTTATTGACATTTAATGTTGTTTGGCGTTTAAAGAAAGATAAAATCAAGAAGGATGATGAAGGTAAAGAACTTATTGCTGAAAAGTATGAACTAAAAAGTCGTAAAGGAAAGAAACGGGCTATTTGGCCAGCAATCGTTATCTTTGATTTAGTTTTAGTTCTAATGATTTTAGGTGCTATTGATTTCTCTGGTGCATTTGGAGTTTCTATATTTGAAACATTTAATACTAATGTTATGAACTTCAAGGCTTGGGGATATCCAATATTTGCTAATTTAATTGGAACAAGTCAGATGTTTTCAGGTGCAATTGGTACTTGGACAGTTACTGATTTTACGATGTTCTTAGTACTTGCAACGATTGTTCTAGCTATTATTTATAGAATTAAACCTAATGATATATTCGAAGGCTATAAAGAAGGTGCTAAAAAATTTGCTTTACCTGCTTTACTAATCTTCCTTGCTTATTTAGTTTTAGTTCTATCAGTTAATCATCCATTTGTTTTAACTTTATTAAGACCACTTATGGAAATAACTAATGGCTTTAATGCTTTAACCCTTTCTTTATCAAGCTTTATAGCAAGCGTCTTCTATGTTGATGTTAACTATGCAGCTTCAAACTTTTTACCTTATGTTATGAGTGTCATTCAAGATACCAGTGTTTATCCACTTGTTGAATTTATTATGCAAGCAATGCAAGGTTTAGCCTTATTAATTGCTCCAACAAGTATTGTCTTATTAGGTGTTATTAGTTACTTAAAGGTATCTTATAAAGATTGGGTAAAGAACATTTGGAAGTTCTTCTTAGAATTATTATTAATTGCTATAGCAACCTTTATTATCATTATTGTGTTTAAAGTTGTTTAACAATTAGTAAATTAAACCAAGAAAAAAATTCGTTCATCGCGAATTTTTTTATTTTCCTTCTTTATAGTCTGTAAATAATAGACCAATATTTATTAATCCGGCAATACCAACAATTGTATAGACAATTCTACTTAATAAAGTCATGTCTCCGAATATTGCTGCTACAAGGTCAAAATCAAAAATTCCAATTAAGCCCCAGTTAATTGCCCCAATTATTGTAAATACTAAGGCTATTTTTTGTAATATTTGCATAAACTCCTCCTATCACTAACTATCATAAACAAAATATTTAAAATTATTCATGAATATTTAAAAAACTCTTAAATATAATTAATTGAAAAGAAAGAAAAAGGGGTTTTTAAATGAAAAAAATATTTATTTTGTTAATAGTACTTAGTGCTATCTTTATTACAGGCTGTGGCAAGAATAGTGTTGATACAATATTTAAAGATTTAACAGATAAAATAAATAAACTAGATAGTTATACTGTAAATGGTAATTTAACAGTTAAAAATAATAATAATTCCTATAATTATAATGTAAGTGTTAGTTATATGGCTAAAGATAAGTTTCGAGTATCATTAGTTAATACGGCTAATAATCATGAACAAGTAATTTTAAGAAACGATGAAGGAGTTTTTGTTCTAACACCAAGTTTAAATAAGAGTTTCAAATTCCAAAGTGATTGGCCTTATAATAATTCTCAAATCTATCTTTTAGCATCAATTATTGATGACTTAAATAATGATAGTAAACTAACGAAAGAAGAAAAAGATTCTAATTATATCTTTACAAGTAGTGTTAATTATCCAAATAATCCTAATTTAACTAAACAAAGAGTAACGGTTGATAAAGATTTAAAAATTACAAAAGTTGAAGTTTTAAATGCTAATGATGAAGTTGAAATGACTTTTGAAATTACGAATATTGATTATGGTCCGACTTTTGATGAGTCATATTTTGAAGTAAATAGTATAATTAATACAAATACGAATAATAATAATACAGCAAAAGATAATGAGAATACTACTGATAAAGATAAAGAAAATACAACGGATAATAATACAAATAATGAAACAACTACTGATACTAATGAAAGTCAAACACCAAGTGAAGATAAAGATAAAACTACTGAAACAGCCACTTTAGAAGATATAATTTATCCATTATATTTACCTACTGGTACAGTTCTTGAAGAACAAGAAAAAGTTGATAAAACTGATGGGGAACGAGTAATTTTAACTTTTGGTGGCGAGAAAGGCTTTACTTTAGTTGAAGAAACCGTTTCTGTTTCCAAAGAATTTACAGTTATCCCAACTTATGGTGAACCACTTATGGTTGGAGATACCATTGGAGCTGTAACGGATAATTCTCTTAATTGGACTAGTGGTAATATTGAATATTATATTGTATCAGATGTTATGAGTGCTCAAGAATTATTAGAAATTGCTAATTCAATAAGTACTGATGCAACCGTTGCATCCTTAAAATAAAAAGATTAATGCTTAATTAAATTTAGGCATTAATTTTTTTAACATTAAATTCTAGTATCTCAAAACTTTCAAAATAACTATTATAAAAGTTTAGTTCTAAATAATTATTTTTTAAATGTAATTTTTTTAAATATAAAGAAGTAGTATGAATTATACCTAGAAAAATACCATCCACATAAAGAAGAATCCGATTCCCATAGAATTTAATTTTTTGATTTTTTAAAAATCTATTTACATACTTGAAAATATCTTCAGGATTATTTTTATCAAAACCCATATCATATAAAAACTTAATATCTAAAATTAATTCATTTTTATTTATTTTATATTTTGTTTTCATACTATTATTGTGTTATTAATTCAATAATTTATACAAATATTCGTGACTAATTTCTATTTATTGATATTAATTCTATTTATTTTTAATGATAGTTTCTAATTTTCCTTTTTATAATCTTGGTATTTTTTTGAAAAAAAATAATATATTCTTTTATTCTTAATACTTCTATTATTTACTTTTATAATTATTAATTATTTCTTCTATCTCTTCCTGTGATAGGCTACTTGCTTTAGAAATAATATCAATAGGAACATTTTGATTATAAAAGTTTATAACCATTTCTTGTTCTTTTTGCTTTTTTCCAATATCTTTTCCTTCTTCTAGACCAATTTCTTTTCCTTCAGTTAAAATCTCATTCCTAATTCCTTTTTCAGTTCTTTCTTCTTCAAGTTTATAATCTCGGTATTTTCTTACCAAACTGGCATCTTCATTCATTCTTACCAATACCTCTTTACCTAGTTTTGGAATTATTAATTATTTCTTTTATCTCTTCTTGAGATAAACCACTATATTTTTGAATTTTATCAAATGGTTCATTGTTGGTATACATAGCAAGTACCATTTCTTGTTTTGTTTCTTTGATGGCATTTTCTCTTATTTCATTTCTAATTCCCTTTTCAGTTCTTTCTTCTTCAAGTTCATAATCTCGGTATCTTCTTACCAAATCGGCATTCTCTTTCATTCTCAATAATACCTCCATAATCTCTCTCTTTATCTTTTTATCTATTTCTATATTATCTATTACTTTTCTAAACTCTTCCTCACGATTAGTCCATAAAGCTGCTGATAATAGCAATAAATCCATTTCATAAGAGTTGAAATCTCCTTTAAATACATCTTTATTGTACCATGCATCATAACATTTTTCAATATTTATATTCAAAATTTTTCTTTTATCAGTTAAGATTTCTCCTTCTTCATTTCGATATAAATATTCATCAAAGATTTTTCCATTATCATGAATACTAAAATTATTAAAGTTTACTAGAATAACTGTCCTTGAATCTTCATAACTAGTATTTTGAGATATTCCACTTACAGCTTCTTCTTCTAAATAATGAATATTCCTATTTATTACACTATTATAAAATCCTGACCTAATATTTACTTCTAGTAATACTTTTTTCTCATCATTAGTATCAATTTTAACCACAACATCTCTTTCAGTTAAATATTCTCCGACCGTTTCATTAGGTACGCTTCTTGGAATTAAAGTTATTTTTCCCTCTAACTCTTCATACTCTACTTGTAAGATTTTAGACAAAAGAGATGTTAAAATTGATAGATGATCAGGATTTCCAAACATGATACAGAAAGCCTCATCATAACTAAGCCTGATTATCTCTCCTGGTTTTAGTCCTTCCTTTAATTTTTGCATTCTACTAACCTTAATATTCTTTTTATTCTTCTTTTTTTCTAATAACATAATTTTCTCCTTTTCTAGGTAAAATTAAACTAATATAAATAATAAATAGAGCATCAATATTTAAAATATTTATATCTCTTTAATTCTTCCTAATATAATATATACACGGAAAATAATCGATTTGAACAAAAATATTCAAATTTTATACAATTTTTTTAAAAATACTTTAATATGTACAAAAAAAATAAAATATGTTATACTATACACATTGAAAGGAGTATTTATGGAGATAGTTTATGTAATCTTAGGCATACTTATCTTTATCATTTTAATTTCGATTAAACAAGTTGATGAATACGAACGAGGTGTTAAATTTACATTTGGTAAATATAGTAAAGTCTTTAAACCTGGTTGGCATATAGTTTTACCTATTTTTCAATCATACAAAAAAGTTGATATAAGAACTAAAGCTGTTGATGTACCAGAACAAGATGCTATTACTAAAGATAACGTTTCAATTCGGATTAATGCTGTTATTTACTATAAGATATTTGATGCTAGTAAAGCCATTTTAGAAGTTGAAAACTTTTATTATGCTGTAAGTCAACTTGCTCAAACTACGATGCGTAATGCAGTTGGAGAAGTTAGTCTTGATGAGTTATTAAGCAAAAGAGAAGTTATTTCTAATAAAATATGCGAGATAATTGATAAGGCAACGGACCCTTGGGGAATTAAAGTTGAAAATGTAGAACTTAAAGATGTTTCCTTACCAGAAGAAATGAAAAGAGTAATTGCTAGAGTTGCAGAAGCTGAACGTGAAAAACAAGCCGTTATTACGAAGGCTAAAGGTGAGGTTGAAGCAAGTAATAATTTAGCAACGGCTGCTAATAAACTTGCTGAAAATCCAATTGCTGTTCATCTTCGAACTTTAGAAACAATTAATGATTTAAGTAGTGACCAATCAAATACTGTTATTTTTGCTTTACCAGTTGAAGTTCTAAAAACATTTGATAATTTAAGTAAGAAGAAATAAAAATTATTAGAAATGGACAAAAATTTAATTATTGTTCATTTCTTTTTTATACTTAATTTTTAAAGTAAATTACAAAAGCAATAATTAAGATACAAAAAAAGGCGGAATTTCAAAAAAAAAAAAAAAACGACCTTTTTTTCTTAAAAGTATTGATTATACTTGACAAAATATGCTATAATTGTTGTTAGATAGTGTAAGGATAATAGTAAACCTATTTGAAACTACCCCTGCACTTGAAAATAAAGAAAAAGGAGGTGAAATCGATGGAAAGAGATAGAAACTCTAAGATTTTGGCGATTATAGCACTTACTGTTGCAGTTATTGGTTTATCATTAGGTTTTGCTGCCTTTTCACAAACTCTTACTATTCATTCAAGTGCAGAAGTAAAACCAGACCAAACAGCTTTTAATGTAAAATTTTCATCAAGTGAAGAATCATTAGCTACTGAAGAAATTACTGGAGTACCAGGTGGAGAAGCTGGAGCAACAGCTGACCAAGCAACTATTAGTGATACAGAAATTTCAGGTTTAAAAGCAAAATTTACTAAACCAGGACAAGATGTAACCTATACTTTCTATGTTAGAAATGAAGGAGAATATGATGCTTACTTAAAATCTATTACATACCAAAATGCATCAGGAGTTGGTACATCAATTAATTGTAAGCCTGGCTCTGATACAGATGCTGGTTTAGTTGCAGCTGCTTGTACAGGAATGAAAGTAACTGTAACTGTAAATTCTACTGAATCAACTACTGAATCAAAACCTTCAATTACCGAACATGAACTAAAAAAAGCGACAGGTGAAAAAGTTGAAGTTAAAATTGAATATACTGCTGGTTCAGGAGTGGCTGATGGTGACTTTACAGTTGAGATTGGTGATATTAAATTATTATACAAATCACAAGATTAAAATATAGCAAATATATCTAGTATATTTGCACAAGACTATTTAGGGAGGAGAGAATGAAAAGAGGGTATAAAAGACTACTTATATTTGAAATAATACTTTTTATAACTTTGCTCTTAAATAGTTTTGTATCAAGTATACTAACCGATTACAAGTTAGCTTTATACTTAATAATAGTACTTGTTGTCTTTAAAATATTCTTTGGTTTCGAAAAAGATAGACACCGTTATACAAAAGATGCTATTTTTGAAGAAATAATCTTCTTGTTAATTTACTTTATATTATTCTATTTACTTGGAATAATTGTAAGTTTTGCAAGAGTTAGCAACTATTATACTTTAAGAGGTATTACATTATTTATATTACCTTTAATTATAACGATAGTTCTAAAAGAATATTTAAGGTACATGATGTTAAATAAAGCAGAAGGAAGTAAATTGCTTACTACAACTACTGTTATTCTATTTATTATGTTAGACTTAACAACAACTTTATACTATGCTGATTTTAAATCAAACTATCAAATATTTCTATTTTTAGCAATTGATTTATTACCGGCCATAAGTCTTAACATATCACTTAGTTATGTAAGTAGGAAAGTTGGCTATAAACCAACGATTATCTATCAACTAGTAACTAATTTATACAAATATTTACTTCCAATTATTCCAAATCCTGATGAATATGTTGCATCTGTTATCTTTTTGATAGTACCTGCCCTATTCTGTTATAAAATATGGAAAAGGTTTGAAAAAGAAAAAGATAAAGAAATTGAAAGAGACTATTATAAACATAAAACAGTATCCTTGATATTACCATTACTTATTGTAGTATTTCTAGTATATATAACATCTGGATATTTCCATTTTTATGCTGTTGCTATTGCAAGTGGAAGTATGACACCAAATATTTATAAAGGTGATGTAGTTATAATTGAAAAGACTGATGGAAAATTTGAAAATGTTCAGGAAGGTCAAGTTATAGCTTATGAATATGATGGCATAATTGTTGTACATAGATTAGTTAAAAAAATGAAATCTGGAGAAGAATATTACTTTTATAGTAAGGGAGACGCGAACGAGGACATAGATGATTACAAAATAACTGAAGACATGATGATTGGTGTTGTTCGTGTAAAAGTTCCATTCGTGGGACTACCTACTGTATGGTTAAATGAATTATAATGAAAGGAGGATATAATGACAAAGATTGCAAAAGAAACTGAAAAAGAAAAAGTCAAAAAGCAAACTAAAAAGGTTTCAAAAGAACCTGAAACCAAACAACCTACAACGAAGAAACATTTTAAAAAATATGTTAGTTATAATGTAAGGTTAGTTAGAAATATTGTAATCTTTGTTATAGCATTCTCACTTTGTTTATTCCTAGCTTCTAAATCTTTTGAATATGAAGATACAAAAGTTGTTAAATTTAGAGAAAATAATACTATTGATTATAAAGTTTATTTAAAAGAAAATGAATTCTATGATACTCCTTATCTAGATAAAGGAATGATATATGTTGCAAGTTTAATTGATAAAATACAATTATCATTTAATTATGATTTTGATATTGATACTAATGTTGATTTAGATTTTAATTATAAAGTACTTGGAGATTTAGTAATATCAAGTGTAAATGGAGCAACTAATTTCTTTAAGAAAACTTATACTTTATTAGATACAGAGACTGCTAAAATAGATGATAAAAATGTTTATAATTTAGATAAAGATTTAGAAATAGATTATGATTATTATAATAGATTAGCTAATAATTTTAGAAATCAATATGGGGTTGATACAAATAGTTATTTAAAAGTTTATTTACAAGTAGATAAAACTGGTGGTAATGATAAAGATATTAATATAAAAGATAGTGCTACTTCTGAAATAACAATACCATTATCAGAAAAGGCTATTGAAATTAATTTTGATTCTAAAGATACTAAATTAATTAAAAATATTATGACTGATAAGAAGTTAATTTTTGATAGTAAAATCTTTATAGTAGAATGTATTTTGTTTATAATATCAGCGATCTTCTTATTAAAGATAATTAAATTATTATTGATGTTAAATAGAAGGAAAAGTCCTTATGATACTATTTTAGAGAAGATATTAAGAGAATATGATAGATTAATTGTTGAGACAACAACTGGTATTGATATGGATAAGAGTCATATTATTAGTATAGATAAATTCCAAGAATTATTAGATGTAAGAGATAATTTAAAGTTACCAATTATGTATTATAATATAGCAAGTCATCAAAAGTGTTACTTTTATATAAAAGATAATGATGATGTATATGTATATTATTTAAAAGCTGTTGATTTAGAAGATAAAACTGTAAGTCGAAATGTATTAAATTAAAATATGTGAAGTAAATTTCACTTATTTTTTAAATAGAGGAGTTATATGAAAAAGTTTAAAAAAGTAGATTTTAATAAATATAAGTTATCTATTATTATAACATCTATTGTTTTAGGAGTATTTATGCTAGCAATAGGTTTTTCAGTATTTGGGCAAAAATTAGCTATAAATATGGCAGCTGAAGTTAGAGTACCAGCCGATATAAGAGTAACAGGTATTGTACCAAATGGAACAAATAATGGTGGTTTATCTAATAGTGAAGATTATAATGTAAAAAATATAAATGGGAATATAACATTACCTAGTTCTGATTCAAGTGTAACTTATAAAGTAGAAGTAACTAATTTTGAAGGACCAGAGATGGGAATATTTTCATTAACAGGATTACCTGATAATTTAGAATATGAATTAAAAGATTATAAATTAAAAGAAAAAATATGTGATGTTAGTGGACAATGTAGATTAGGAATAAAAAAAGAATTTGAAATAACAATAAAGTATAAAAGTGGACAATATAATGCTGATAATACTAATTTTAATTTTAAAATAGATTTTGATTTTAGAAGTTATCATACAGCAACATATAAAGGATTTTCAAGTACAGCCGGATATCCAACTGAAATAATGGATGGAGATAATTTAAATGTAACATTTAATGAAACAATAAAAAAAGATGATTTATATGTAACGGTAGGTGGAGTAAGTAATACTAGTTTTACTGTTAGTGAGAAAAACTTTACCTTAAATAATATTAAAAATGATGTAGTGATAACAAACTTTAAATTTTATGTTGAGGCAAATGTTAAGACAGTTAACTTTCCAAGAACGACATCTACTACCGATTATAATACCATTTTAACTACTAATACAACTTTTAATATAATAATAAAGAATAATGATGGTACTAATTTTAATCATATTGATGGAAATTATAAAGTTGAAGTTATTGATAGTTCTAAATTTGCTTTATCAGGAACAACAACTGGAACAATAAAAGGTGGTAGTAAACTCGACCAAAGTGTAAATTTATCTTTAAATATATCTAAATTAGAAGACCCTTCTAAAAAGTTTAAATTAAGAGTAACTTCAACTAGTCCTATTACTAAAACAGTTGATATTGATTTTACGGTAACTCAAGATGGTGCTATTCAATATGTTGAAGATTTAGTTGATATGTCTTTAGCAATAAGGGGAAAAACAAATCCAAAAAATCTTACTGTTGCAAATATTCAAGGTGAAAGATTTAAATTAACAAGAAATTTAGATTTTAGTGAAAAAAGCAGTTATGAAAATCCAGATAATATGGCTTATGGAGATATTAATGGAAATGAGACAAAAGGTAATGTATATCAGGAATTAACTTCTGATACAGGATTTTTACCGATTGGGGAACTAGACCATCCATTTCAAGGGGTGTTTAATGGTGGAGACCATACTATATCTCATTTGACTATTCAAAAATCATTGCAAATTAATATAGGTTTCTTTGGTACTACTAATGGAGCAACTGTTAAAAATTTAACTCTTGCTGAAGCAGATGTAACAAATCATAATCAAACTGCAGGGATTGTTGTCGGAAAAGTAATAGGAGGAACATTAGATAATTTAACAGTTAGTGGAAAAGTTGTATCATTGGATGAGGTAGCAATGGATGAAGATACATATACTGGAGGAATAGCAGGATATGTAACGGCTAATGCTACAATAAGTAATTGTACAAATAATGCAAGAGTTTCTACTGATTTTACAGGAGATGCAACTAAATTTTCTGGACCGGCTGGAGGAATAACAGCCTGGATGTCTCATTCAACAATTACAAAATGTAAGAATTATGGGGAAGTTTCTGGTGAAAGTTATGTTGGAGGAATAGTAGGATTTTCTGGTATGCAACTTGATGGTGGAGGAAGTTCATCTGAAGGTGGAGGAACTATTCAATATTGTGAAAATCATGGTTATATTCATCATTATAATCCAGGTGGTACTTTAAGTTCTTATTGGGGAAAACATATTGGAGGAATAGCAGGTTATAATAAAAAAGGTGGAATTATAGATAATAATACAAATTTTTCTGAGGCTAGAGTTGTAGGAATTGCAAATGTTGGGGGAATTGTTGGTAATAATTCATCTGGTGGTATAGTTACAAATAATAAAAATCAATCTTCTAGCATAACTGGTAATAGTAGTCGTGGTGGTATTGCTGGTTATGGAACTGTTGGTACAGGTAATACTACTGTTGGAATATAAAGAAAATTACTAGATATATATGATGATAATGCTCATATTACTCAAATGTAATATAAAATATATTCTTAATTAGGAAGGTCAAAAACTTCCTTTTTAAAGACAAAAAAAGAAGCCATTAGACTTCATAGGTTAATGTAATTCTTTACAAATACCTGGATATGGTTCGTAGAAACAATGATTTTTATAACTACCACTTAATCGTTGTTCATACCAATAAGGAACACAACTAGCACCACTAGCTGGTGCATAAAACCATAAAGCATTTGTGGCTGGATAATAATATTCGCCATCTAATACTCTTTTAGCAAGTTTCTTTTCATTATTAGTTGCAGCCGAATAAAAAAGCGAACTATTAACCCCAGCAAAACCTCCAGGAGATTGATAGATTACATCATAGATAGACCTTGTATTTTTAAAAGTTAAACAATTAGCAATAGCCCGATTAACAACAACATTACCAACCATTAACATACCAAGATTCCCCTCCCCTAATGCTTCGGCTCGCATTAGTCTAGCTAATAAATCTAATTCTTTATCAGTATATTTAATAACTGCCATATTTACCCCCTTATATTATATGTTTTAAAAGATAATTTACCTATATTTAGTTATATTAGAAAAAAATATATGTAAAATTATGTAAAATTTTAAAAATATTTTAAGTATCAAATATATCTTAAATTTATAAAAGTAATTATTATGATACAAATTTTGTTCTGAAAAATTGCTCAATTTAGTAATTTGATAGTTAAATTATTTCAATTTTTTGAATTGTTTAAAAATATTCTTAAAAATGATGAATTGCAGCAAAATTGCTCACAAATGTATCATAGTTGACTTCTTTCATCTTCTATGTTATAGTGACCTCATCAAGAGATTTTTTTCTTTTGAAATATGACGAAAGGAGATACATAATGTTGGATGAAAAAGATTTAAGTCTTTATGATGCTGAAATAAATGCCTATTTAAATTCTTTAAATACCGAGATTTTTGAGGTCCGTTTTGATAGATTATATGCTTACCTATTTAATGAACGACAAATGAAAACATTAGAATGGGTAATGTCAAAAGTATTAGATATTGATGTTAAAGAAGTAATTGGTAAAGTTATTTTTCATAATACAAGAACACCTTTACTAACACCTAAAGAAAAGGCTAAATAT
>CANQJD010000006.1 GCA_947624175.1 uncultured Bacilli bacterium | reverse complement strand
TAGATTTTGGTAGTTGGTTGGTAGTTGAAAGCATTATTTTATAAAAATCAAAAATTACAAAGCCCCGTAATTTCAAGTAAAAAACAAAAATGAGCCAGCTTTCGCTGACTCTTCAGGGGGTTTTGGTTGAATATACACTCACAAAAAAACGTAAGTGTATGTATGGTTTAACCATACAACTAAATCTTATTACAAATTTTAAATTTAGTCAATATAAACTTGAAAATTTTACGATTTTTTTTCTTACTTGACACTATTGTTGTTTAACTTTACTTATTAAGGTATCTCTTAATTTTAAATTATTAAGAGAAGCTTTCTCTAAAAACTCTTTTGCATCTTTATTAGCTTGTAACAAAATCTTATAATCTTCTCTAATATTAGCAATCTTAAAACTCATATCGCCACTTTGTTTAGTTCCAAATAAATCTCCAGAACCACGAAGTTTAAAATCTTCTTCACTTAGTTTAAAACCATCACTTGTTTTTTTAAGTATTTCTAACCTTTTAGTATCTTCATTAGATATCAAAATACAAGTTGATTTTATCTTACCTCGACCTACTCTACCTCTTAATTGATGAAGAGCTGATAAACCAAATCGATTAGCATCAAAGATAACCATCATACTAGCATTAGGAACATCAATTCCAACTTCTATAACCGTAGTACTAATTAAAATATCAACTTCATGATTTTTAAACTTATTCATGATTTCATCTTTTAATTGACTATTCATCTTGCCATGAACTAAATCAATTTTATATTTCTTACCAAAAGCTAAATTCATCTTATCTTTTAACTCATTAACACTAGTTAAATTACTACTATCATTTTCTTCAATTAAAGGAGCAATTACATAAATTTGATGTCCTTGTTTTAATTCTTCATACATTAAATTTAAAACATCTGTAATCTCCGAAGTATTCTTTAAAATCGTAGTAACTTCTTCTCTTCCCTTAGGCATTTCTTTAATTGTTGATACTTCCATATCGCCATAAATTGTTAAAGCATATGTTCTTGGAATCGGTGTTGCACTCATATATAAAACATCAGGACTTACTCCCTTATTCTTTAAGTTTTCTCTTTGATTAACTCCAAATCGATGTTGTTCATCAGTTACAACTAATCCCAAATTATGATAAACGACATCACTTTGAATTAAAGCATGTGTTCCAATAACAATTGATATCTCACCATTTGCAAGTTCTTCATATATTCTTGTTTTATCTTTCTTAGAAGTAGAACCGGTTAATAACTCAACCTTAACTCTATCACCTAATAAATTCTTAATATTATTATAATGTTGAATAGCTAAAATCTCCGTTGGTACCATTAAAGCACTTTGATAACCACTTAAATGATTCATATACATAGCAATGATACTAACTATTGTTTTTCCACTTCCAACATCACCTTGTAATAACCTATTCATTCGTTTTTCACTATTAAGGTCAAGTCTTATTTCTTCGATAACCGCTTTTTGATCATTCGTTAAAGTAAATGGTAATATTTTACAAATCTCTGTAATATCTTTCTTTAAAATATTTCTTTTTAAACCATCTAATTTTAAATTTTCTTTCTTTAAATAATTTATTTTAAACATAAATTCAAATAATTCTTCATACTTAAGTCTTGTTGTTACTTCTTTTAATTTTTCTAAATCACTTGGATTATGAATAATATTTAAAGCTAATTTTTTATTTACAAAATTATACTTTTCTATTAAATAATCTGGAATATAATCTGGAACATTCTTTCCTATTCCAAGTAAGGCCATATTTATAAATGTTGAGATATTTTTATTAGTTAAGCCATTTGTTAAATGATAAACTGGTTCAATTTTTTCAGTATTACCTAATGTTCCTAATTTTATATCACTAGCTGTTATAATATTTTTAACTTTATCATATTTACCTATTACTATAACACTCGTTCCAATTGCTAAATGTTGTTTTAAAAAAGCTCTATTAAAAATAGATACTCCAAAGATTCTATCTTTAGTAACTAACCTGAAATTCATTTTATTAAGACCAGCTTTAATTCTAATAACTAGTGGAATAGATTCAACTTTTCCATCAATTATTATTCGCATATCAGAGTCTAGATTATTTAAATCTGTTCTTTTTAAGATGTCGTAACGAACAGGATAATAAGTGATTAAATCCTCAACTGACATAACATTTAATTTATTAAGTAAGGCTAAACTTTTAGCTCCAATTCCCTTTACATCTTTAAGTTCCATACTCCATCACTTCCATGCACATTATATCAAAAATTAAGAATTTAGTAAAGAAAAAACGATAAATCATATGAAAAAACTTCCCAAATGGGAAATTTTATTCAACTGTAACACTTTTAGCTAAATTTCTAGGTTTGTCAATATCATAACCAAGTAAATCAGCTGTTTCATATGCTAACATTTGTAAAGGTATAATAGAAAGAATGGCTGATACTAAATCACTTAAAGTTTCAATACTAATTAAATCATCATAATTATCAGGACTTATTTCAATATTCTTTTGTTTTAAAACTAAAGTATAAGCACCTCTTGCTCTTACTTCTTTAATATTACTAATTGTTTTTTCAGCAATTCTTTTATCAGTTATAACCGCAATAACCGGAGTCCCCTCTGAAATTAAAGAAATCGTACCATGTTTAAGTTCTCCAGCAGCATAAGTCTCTGAATGAATATATGAAATTTCTTTTAATTTTAAAGACCCTTCAAGTGTTATATAATAATCAATTAATCTTCCTATAAAGAAAGCATTTTGATGATTATAAATTTTTTTAGCATATTTTTTATAATCTATTTTTAATAAATCATCAATTTCTCTTGGTAATTTTAAATAAGCATTTTCTAACTCTGCTTGTTCTTTGGAATCAATAAGACCTTTTTTAATTCCTAATTTAAAGGCACATAAACTTAAAGTTAAAACTTGTAAAGTATAGGCTTTCGTCGTTGCAACTGCAATTTCACATCCCGCATTAATATAAATTACTTTATCAGATTCTCTTGCTATAGTTGACCCAACCGTATTAACAATTCCTAAAGTTTTAGCTCCCATCTCTCTAGCTAATCTAAGAGATGCAATCGTATCAGCTGTTTCTCCTGATTGAGAAATTAAAATAACTAAAGTCTTCTTATCTAAAAAATTCTTTTTATATCTATATTCACTTGCAACATAACAATTAACTTCAATATTTCCATATTCTTCAAATAAAAAACTTCCAATTAACCCAGCATGATAAGCACTTCCACAGGCAACAATATGAATTTTTTTATAACCATCTAAGTCTGGTAATAAATCTAAATTATTTAAATAATGTTCTAAAAAATTCTTAATAACTTTAGGCTGTTCATGAATTTCTTTTAACATAAAATGTTTATAACCTTCTTTTTTAGCACTTGATATATCAAATTCAAAAGTTAATAATTTCTTTTTTATTTCTTTATCTTCTTTATAAAACTTAACACTATCTTTTTTAATTACGGCTATTTCTCCTTCATCAAGTAAATAGTAATTTTTGGTGTAATCTAAAATGGCTGGAATATCGGAAGCTACAAAATTACCTTCTAAACTTGAAGCTACAATTAAAGGACTACCTTTTCTTATAGCATAAATAGTATCTTCATCAGAAAACAAGATAAGTAAAGCATAACTACCTTTTAATTTAGTTTCTAATTCGTTTAATACTTTTAATTTATCTTTTTCTTTTGAATATAAATGATCAATCAAAGCACAAGCAACTTCTGTATCGGTTTCACTTTGAAACTTATATCCTAAATTTATTAATTCTTCTTTTAAAGAAGCATAATTTTCAATTATTCCATTATGAACAATTGTAACTTCTCCTACTCTATGAGGATGAGAATTAATCCTACTTGGTTTCCCATGCGTTGCCCATCTTGTATGTCCTATACAAAGATTAGCTGTATCTTTTTCTAATAACTTTTCAAGTTCACTTATTCTTCCTTTTTCTTTTATTATTTTTATTTCTTTATTTTTAAAATAAGCAATACCACTAGAATCATATCCTCGATATTCCAAATTTTTTAAACCTTTAATAACAATGGAAATAGCCTCTTTTTTTCCATTATATCCTATAATTCCACACATAAAAACTCCTTCTAATCATAGTATTATATACTATTTTTAAAAGAAATAACCTTTAAGTTATTTCTCCTCATGATACTCTTTTTCAGTATTAACATTCCAAATATTACTTTTATCTTTAACACCATTTAAAATGTTATTAACTGTTTCAAACGAAGTAACCATTGAATGATCCATATTGTTATAACGATGTTGACCATTCCGACCTACACAATATAAATTATCAAATTTATTTAAGTATTCAATTAATTTATCAATTTCAGAATAAGTATCAAAGTAAGCAGGATAAGCTTTTTTAACTTTCTCCCTATGAGCATCAAGAACTGCATTTTCAGAAATTATTCCCATTTTAATAAGTTCATCTTTAGCAAAATCAATACATTCTTTATCACTCATATTCCAAAAATCATCATTCTCATTGCAGAAATATTCAAGACCTAACCAAACCGTTGTAGATGGACTTTTAACCATATAAGGACTCCAGTTATTAAATATTTGAATTCGACCTAATTTAACATCCGGCTCTTGGACATAAATCCAACAATCAGGAACTATATTACCTAAAGTTTTAATATTTGTTTCATTCTTTAAATTTAATTTTTTAACCAGTAAACCGACCGTTACAAAATCCCGATAAGGAAGACCGGTTGCAATATCAAGAATCTTTTTAGGAACATCATTCATATCATTTACTAAATCTTTTAAAGGCATACTTGAAATAAAGATATCCCCTTTAATTTCCCCTTCTCCTGCGATAACTGATTTTATCTTACCATCTTTTTGATTAATCTGAGTAACTTTTTTATCTTTTAAGATAACTCCACCCATTTTTTCAAATTCGGATGCTACCATCTCCCAAAGTTGACCTGGTCCATACTTTGGATAAATAAATTCTTCAATTAAAGATGTTTCAACTTTACCACCATTAATGTGGAAAACTTTTTTAAACATATCTTTAAGAACCGCGGTTATAGATAAACCTTTAACTCTTTGACTTCCCCAATCAGCTGATATTTCACTAGGATGTCTTCCCCAAAGTTTTTCAGTATATTTTTCAAAAAACATACTATATAATTTTTTACCAAATCGGTTTATATAAAAGTTTTCTAATGAATCTTCTGGTTTCTTGACAACTACAGATTTTAAATAACTACAACCAGCTGTAAAGGTTCTTTTTAATCCCATATTTTTAAATGTTTCAGGTTTCATACTAATTGGATAATCAAAGAATTTCTTTAAATAATAAATTCGAGAAACTCGATTTCTAACTAACATTACTCTATCTTCAACTTCAGGGTCTGGTCCACCCTCTTCTAACTTCTTTTCTCTTTTTAACTTTTTATCATCAAATGAAGGTTTACCTTGAATTGGCATGATTTCTTTCCAAAACTTAATAACCTCTGGGTCTTTTGAAAAGAATCGATGTCCTCCAATATCCATTCGGTTATGTTTATATTTAACTGTTCTAGAAATTCCTCCAATTTCTTTGCTTTCTTCTAAGATTACAACTTCGTAATCTCCACTTTTCTTTAATAATTGATATCCAGCTGTAAGCCCGGCTGGTCCTGCTCCTATAATAACAACTTTTTTCTTTTTCATACATCCTCCTACTTAATTATTTTATAGAAAACCTTTCTAGCTACAAAATTCCAAATAAAGACTAACATCGTTGAAATAATTTTACTTAACATATAATATATTTTCATAACTCCTGTAAATAATCCCATGAATAAAGTATCAAATCCAAGTCCTAATACTCCAATTATAGCATATATTAAGAATTCTTTACTCTTATTTATATTTTTTTCATCCTGGAAAACAAATTTTTTACTTAACAAATAATTAACAATTAATCCTAAAGTAAATGAGAATATATTAGAAACTAAATAATAAATATGAAATAAATCTGTAAATACATAAAGCATTCCAATATTAACAACCGCGGCTACTCCTCCAACAAAGAAATATCTCACGAATTGAATTAAAGAATTATCCGTTTTATTTACAAATAAATTTTTAAAAAACTTAACTAACTTTGATTTAAAATTATCTCTTTCTTCATATAAACCATATAAAAGTAATGGATAACAACATAAGACTTGAGGATAGATAAACCGATATTCTTCTCCTGTTATTAAAAGCATAATTACTAAAGTATTTAAAACCGCTGGAATAAATGGAATATATTTTTTTAAATCTGACTTTGATTTTTTAATTATTAAATATAAACCAACAATAATTAAGAATAAACCATCTCCAAAATTAACAAATAACCATCTTAAAGGACTATCACTGATATTATTATTATATTTTACAACCCGATTATAAATCGAATAACTAATTCCTCTAAATTCTCCTTTTGGACTTATATTAGTTTCCACTTGAGTATTTTTATAATCAACATCTGAAAACTCATTTTTAATCTCCCAAATAGGACTAGTCATATTTAAATAAGAAACAATAAACTTACCAGGATTTTGGAATGATTTTTGAAAATAGATTCCTAGCATCTTTTTAAAATTCTCGGTTTTACCTAATTCATAATTATAACTTGAAGTTTTAAATTTAATATCATTAAAATTTCTGGGATTATAATTTTCTCTCCAAAGTTCAAGAGGTGCTAATTTATTTAGTAATTCTAATTCTTCTTTGGAAAATGAAACTCCATTATTATAATAATAACTAATTTGTCCAGAGATAACTCCCATCATCTCAGATTTACCACCTGATGCTAAATTAAAGATTCTTCCAAAAACTCCATAATATAATACAAATATAGAAACTCCTGATATAATTAAAAATTTTCTTAATTTAGGATAAAAAATAATTAAAGCTAAAAATGAAAAAAAGAAAGGTATTAAACCATTATGTCTAAATAAGAAAACTCCTAAACTACTACCTAAGAACAGTAATTTATTTAAATTATTTTTAAACCATTCTCCATTACTTTTTACTATATTTATTAAACATAATGTAAGTATAAAAATACTAAAACTATAAGGTGTATCTTTTAAAATCATTACACTATATTTAAAGAAAATAGGATTTAAAACCATCAGTAATAAAACAACGATTGTTTCTATATGATTTAAAAAGTTTTTTCTTAAAAAGTAACAAAAGTATAATAAAGTTAAAAAGATTAATAAAGTTTGAAAAATCGTACATGATAAAATACTATTATAAAATAAACTTGGTAATTTAAAGAAAATTAAAGTTTCAAATATAGGATGCCAATTATTATATTGATTTAGTTGAGCCTGTGTCCATTGAACTCCTGTATCATAAGTTACAAATCCCGGATAATAAGCAACTATGGCTATTATTAAAGGAATTAAAATCAAAATTCCATAAGTTATCCATTCTTTCTTACTTATTTTTTCTTTTCCTTTACTCTTTAAAGTATCTTTCTTTAATAGTAAATACATTAAAGGTAATATCAAAACAAAATATCCTAAAAAATTTAAAATATCAAAGTTTTTAAATGTCACTCCTAACGTGAATAATAAAGATAATATTATAATACCTATAATATTTGCATTCTTTTTCATAATTCCTACCTTCTTTATATTTAGTATACCCTATATTTTAATAGTTCGCAATTAAAATTGTCAATTTGACATTCATTCTTTTTCTTTAAAGATAAAAAATTTACTAAAGATATAGTTTAAAACGATAACTACAATTTGAACTATCATTTTAGAAATTAAATCATTTATTCTAAAGATATCTACTAATAAATACATAAGGATTGTATCTATTAATAAAGATAAAAGCCGAAATATAAAGAAGTTTCTAATTTCTTTAACTCTTGCTCTTTTTGATGATTTACTTTGAAAAACAAATCGTCTGTTAACAACATAAGCAAATATAACTGCTACTATCCATGCTAAGATATTACTAACAATATAATAAATATGTAATATTTTAGTAAAAAAAGCATAACTTAAAACCGTTACTAAAACCGTAAGTCCCCCAGCAATTAAGTAATTAATAATTTCTTGATATTTTTTATATAATTTAATCATAATCCACCTATAAATATAATAATAGCATTAAAATAACCGCATAAAGAAATAACATTAATAATAATATTTTATCTTTTACTAAGACTTCAACCGGATCTCCATCACTATCCCCTTCTACAATCATACTATAACGCATACAAATAATAATTACAAAAGGAACCGTCCAAATTAAATTACTATTATTGATATCAACCGTCCATAAGGAATAAAAAACAATAGCAAGTCCTAAACACATATACATATTTTTATCTAAAAATTCTTTATTATAATATTTTAAAACTTTTCTTGTTTCTTTAGAATGATTAATTTCATTCCTTCTTTTACCTAAAGCTAGATAAAAAGCCATAGACATAACTGTTAAGTAAAGCCAATTAGATACTTCAATTCCAATAACCGCACCACCATATAATACTCTAATAATAAAACCTGAAACTAGAATAATAATATCTACTAAAGGAATATTTTTAAGTCCAAAACTATATAAAATATTTATTAGTAAATAAATTATTAGTAATATAACACTATATAGTGTTATATGTATGTACCATGTACATACATATGTAAGAAGAGCCAAAACTAGAATCAAAATATAGGCTTCTAAAAGCGAAACTTTATTTGATGCAAGTGGTCTATCTTTCTTTTTAAAATGTAATCTATCTTTTTCTCTATCTTTAATATCATTAATAATATAAACTATACTTGATGTAAAACAAAAAGCTAAAAAAGCAAATATAACTTTTACTAAATAATCTACTTTAAATAAATTATTACTAAAAATAATTGGTAAAAATATTAAAAAGTTTTTTAAATAATGTTTTACTCTAATTAATTTTAAATAGTTTGTAACTTTTTCTAACATCTTAATTCTCCTCATCTTTTAATTTATATAAGACATAATAACTATATAAAGGTTTCATATCTTCTATTTCATTTTCTAAAACTTCATATTTAATATTATTATCATTTAAATTACCTCTTATTCCACTTAATTTAGTATCAGTAAAATAAACCTCAATTTCCTTATTTTGAACTTTCTTTAATTCTTCTTTAGCTAAATTACTTGTTTTAATATCTTGCTTATATATTTTATAAAAATTTAAACTATTATTACAAAAGATAAGAAGAGCATAAACAATAAATAAAATACTAAATATTTTCTTTTTAGATAACATCAAGATTCCTAAAGCAATTATGATAAATAAGTAAAGCCATGGAGAATATCTAGCCCACCAACCATCTGATAAGAAGAATAACAATAAAACATTAATAGCAAGAGGAATAAAGATAAAGATAATCTTTTCTTTTTTTAAATTAAAGAGAAAATAAATACTTATAATTATCATCGAAATAACAAATATTCCACTAAATAAAACTCCATAACCACTAATTCTTGTATCAATATCAAACTGATATAATTCATCAACACTAAAAGTAAAAATTGGTTTTAAAACTGGTTCTCCATATTTTCCAGTATTTAAAGCTTTAGAAAAGATAGAATAAAAATTCTTTTTAATAGGTGATTTTTCATTAAATGAAGGTGGTTGCATAGAAGTCATAATATCAACTTTATTTTCTCCCATTAAAGGATAAAATGGATTCTTATAATCAATTAAATTTTTAACATAAGTATTACTACCTACTAATAAAACAGCTATTAACACGGTTATAGTAAAATAAACAATCGATGATTTAATATCTTTATACTTATGTTCTTTAATTTTCTTATATAAATAATAAACATAATAACCTAAACAAAACAAACCAGCATAAGCAAGTCCTGTAAACTTACAATTAATAATTATGATTATGGAACTTGCTAATATTAATTTATAAGTTTTATTCTTATCATCCATAACATATAAAGCCATAAACATAACAACTAAAAAGAATATAAGTCCCATAAAACTATCTAAGTAATAAGAAAATATTTGACTTATTACAATCGGATTAAAAGCAATTAGAAAACTTAATATTAAATTAAAAACTTTTTTAGAAAATAATTTATAAATTAGATAACTAAACATACTAAATGTTATATAAATCATCATTATATTTATAGACTTTCCACTTTCTATATTAGAGGTAATTTTATAGATACTATCCGCAATCATCCAAGTTGCTTTAGGGTAAGAAGTAACCCATAATCTTTGAATAGATGTTAAGTTATTCTTATCACAAAATTCTACATAATCTTCATATATTGGATTCCAACCCTTATCAATTGCTATAATTGCTTCTTTATGATAAGCATTACCATCATAAGATAAATCATAAAAATTATTAGCTATTAAAATAGATATAACTATTACTAATAAAGAACAAATAACTGCTAATATTTTAACTATCTTTTCTTCTTTTCTTATTATATTAAGAATAATAATACTAATTATAAAACTTAAAGGAAATATTATTACTGATAAAGGTATTTTAATTAACCAACAAGTTGAAGTTATTATTAAAATAATTGCAAACATTACTAATAATTGAATTGCACTATTAAAAATAATTGACATAATAGTTTCATATAAACTTCTTTTTTTATTTTTCTCATATTTTTGAATTTTATCTTTTTCAACAAGATAACCACTTTTAGCAGCTTCAAGAATAGGTTTATCAGATAATCTATCAGAATAAGCTTTTAAAATAGTTGCTTTAGGATATTTCTCTTTAAACCTTACAACTTTCTCTTCTCCATGACAATTACTACTATTAAATTTACCAGTTTTTATATCTACATCACTGGCTATTAAATCTTTTACTTTTAATTTATCACAAATTGGTTTAAGTAAAAAATAAGGAGAAGCTGAAATAATAACATCTTTTGAATGATCCTTATCAAGATAAAACTTTTTTATTTTAGAATTATTTATCTTCCAAAATTCTTTAACTAAATCTTCAATATTTTTAAAACTAGAAAGAAATTTAAAAAACTTTTCTTTCATTTGAGTTTTAGTTTTTAGACCTAGTTTATATAAAATTGCATAAATAAAAAATGGTAATAAATATTTTATTATACTAATTTTTTTCTTTAAACAAAAAAGAAAAAAATCAACCGAAGAATCTCCATCATATATTGTTCCATCAAAATCATAAATGTTTAAGTTCATTTTTATTCTCTCCATTCATATATAATTATATATAAAATAATAGTTTAAAACAAGACAAAACTAAAAAAAAGAAGAAATTAATCTTCTTAATCAATTGTAATTTGTTTCTTTTCAACTTCAGCTTTTTCAGGAACTGTTAAATGAAGAGTACCATTTTTGTATTCAGCCTTGATGTTATCTTCATTGATATCGCCTAGATAGAAAGAACGTTCAAGTTTTCTGTACTTTCTTTCATGACGGATATATTTCTTATCCTCTTCATCTTCTTTTTCTTCATGTTCAGCCTTAATGGTAATTGTTCCCTTATGAGATTCAATACTAATATCCTCTTTTTTAAATCCAGGAATATCAATCTCTACATGGTAATTACCATCTTTAAGGTAAACATCAGCATCCATTCCTTTCGTGTCAAAATCATCAAACAAACTATCATAAAACATTCTACTTGGTAACATATTATCACTCTCCTTATTTATTATTACCTAAATATCATTATTTACTCATTATTTCACAAATTAAATTACTCATTTCAGTTGGATTATCAACTGACAAGCCTTCAATTAATCTAGCACTATCATATAAAACTTTGGTATATTTTTCTAAAGTTTCTTTATCATCATTTTGATATAATTCTTTTAATTTAGTACTAATTGGATGAGATTCATTAATTTCAAGTATCTTACTTGCTTTAACATTATCACCATTTGGCATAGCATTTAAAACTTTTTCCATTTCGATAGATACTTCCCCATCTGTTATTAAACAAACAGGATGATCCTTCAACCGATTAGTAAATCTAATATCTTTAACGTTAGAATCAAGTACACTCTTCATTAAAGTAAACATCTCTTTAGATTCTTCATTTGCTTTCTTTAATTCTTCTTTTTCATCTTCACTTGATAAATCAAAATTCGAATCTCCAACATTCATGAATTTCTTTTCTTGATAAGTACCAATTGTCTTAATTACAAATTCATCTAAATAGTTAGTTAAGAATAATACTTCTTTTCCTTTTTCGATAGCATCCTCGACATTTGGCAACATCTTAATTTTATCAACTGATTCTCCACTTGCATAATAAATGGTATCTCCATCCATTCTTTCAACATATTCTGATAAAGTTATTTGTTTATCTTCTTTTGATGAATAGAATAGAAGTAAATCTTGTAATAATTCTTTATTCATTCCATAACTTGAATAAATACCATATTTAAGTTGTTCTCCAAAAGCTTCATAGAACTTCTCATAATTTTCTCTTTCTTCATCTAACATAGCTTCAAGTTCTTTTTTAATCTTCGTTTCTAAACTTTTAGCAATTAATTTAATTTGTTTATCTTGTTGCATCGTTTCACGAGAGATATTAAGTTCTATATCTTCACTATCAACAATACCTTTTACAAAACTAAAGTAATCAGGTAATAAATCTGCACACTTATCCATAACCATAACTCCTTTAGAATATAACATTAGTCCTTTTTCATATTCTTTTGTATAGTAGTTGTAAGGTGCATGAGATGGAATAAAGAGTAAAGCTTGATAACTAGTTAAACCTTCAACTTCACTTTTAATAATTCGAATAGGTTTTTCATAGTCATAGAACTTATCTGTATAAAAGTCATTATACTCTTCATCTTTAACATCTTTTTTCTTCTTTTTCCAAATTGGAACCATACTATTTAAAATATGTTCGTGTTTATGTTTACTTTTCTTTTTAGTTTCTTTATCTTCTTCTTCCTCTTCTACTTCCATTTTAATTGGATATTTAATATAATCAGAATATTTTTTAATGATTCTTTCAATCGTATAATCTTCAAGGAACTCATCATAGTTATCATCTTCTGTATTATCTTTTAAATATAAGGTAATTTCTGTTCCTATTGAATCTTTATTACTTTCTTCAATTGTATAACCATCTGCCCCATTAGATTTCCATAAATAAGCCTTATCATCATTGATACTACGACTTAAAACATGAACTTCTTTTGCAACCATAAAACTAGAATAGAATCCAACTCCAAATTGCCCAATAATTTCAATGTCTTTCTTCTTATCATTTTCTTCTTTGAATAATTCTGAACCACTTTTAGCAATTGTACCTAAGTTGTTTTCTAGTTCATCCTTATCCATACCGATTCCATTATCGATTATCTTTAAGGTTCTCTCATCCTTATTAGTTTCTAATCTAATTTCAAGTTTATCTTTTTTAATCTTTAAATCACCATTTGTAAGTGATAAATAATAAAGTTTATCAAGAGCATCACTTGAGTTTGAGATTAATTCTCTTAAGAATATTTCCTTATTAGTATAAATAGAATTAATCATCATATTTAATAATTTCTTTGATTCTGCTTTAAATTCTTTCTTCTTCATTTTATCCTCCCTGTTGGTATTTTTTCAATCAACAAGATAATCATAGCACTAAAAATAGCACTTGTCAACAGAGAGTGCTAATTTTTTTTGTGAAATTTTTGTGAACTTTAAAAAGTATAGATATTTCACTATACTTTTATGATATTGAAACTGTATAAGGGTCATCTTCTGTTCCACTTCCACCTGCTATTTTAACTCCAGATTTTAGATTAATGGATGGGCGGATGCCACATTTAGTAAATGTAAAGAAAAACGAAGCAACTTCACCTCCAGTTTCGACATCCCACACAGGAGAGGTCGAATTTGAATTTGTTGTTATTAACCATATTGGAGTTGATGTTGAGTTTCCTTCTCCTAATTGGGCTGAAAACATTTCTCCTATTCTTGGTAATCCTACTAATCCTTCCCATTTACTACTTGTTTTTTCACAGTTCTTTGTTGTTTCATTTGTATTACTTGTACTACATATTGAATTTTTATAACTTACACCCGCTACTAGTCCCAAATAATAAGTTCCTTTTTCTAATATATCTTCATAATTTGGTATTACTGTTTTTACCCATGTATTATTCAAATAATAACTCCAATAGTTATCATCGCTATCATTTTTAACTGATGTTCCCCAATTTGCATTACTTCCAAAATTTTTCATTAATACTTCTCCACTATCATCTCTTACATAATCGGCACTTGTTAATTTTGTTGTATTATCATCTTCTATTCCTACTATTCTATATACTTTATCATCAACACTAACATATTCTCCACTTAATCTTGTATTTATTGCTTCTCCCGGTGTTCCTGTTGCTTTATCTCCTACTATCGTATATGGATTACTTTTTGTTCCTTCTCCTTTTAACTCGATATTAGATTTTAGATTAATTGATGGGCGGACCCCAAACGCATCCGATGAGGGCGAACCATGGTAGTAGTCGAGGCTGCCGAGGTAGTCAACGTGCCGAACGTGCGAGCCTGTATTCGGGGTTATTAACCACCAATAATAGCCTATATTCAAATAGCCATTACTATATGAACCTAAATTTTTATAACTTTGATAATATTCATATGCATTTAATGACCCTACATCTCCTTGCACTATTGTTGCACTTACATCTGTTGGTGGTTTTACTGGTGTACTATTTCCATTAGTAGTTGCATTCCAATCGGCATTTTGCACTACTATATTTTGATAATTATATAAGGTATCTTTAAAATCTTCATTTAACCATTGATATATCCAGGAATTTGCATATGTTTCATTATTTGCATTCCAATATATGGATGTTATTGCATCTTGGGTTATCATTTTCATTGTTCCATCGGGATTTATTGCTGTTATTCTCCATAATTTTCCTGAATACCAAACATAGTTAAAATCTATGCAATTATTATCTCCTGAAAAATAAATGGTTCCATCCTCATCTTCGATTGTTGGATTACAACTTTTTTCTTTGGCTTTTGCCAATACTTTATCGGATACACCTGGCATCTTATCGGCCGTACTAATATGGATAGTAATATCTGTCTCTATTCTTTTATGAAATAAAGCATATGATTTTTTATTTATTAACATTACAAATACAAATAATGTTAAAATACTCATTATCGGTAATACTCTTTTTAATACTTTTACTATTTTTTCATCTCTACTCATTTTTTATTCCTCCAACTCAAAAAACACTTAAAAATTTAGTAACTATGTTACTAATTCTTAAGTGTTATTCTCTTAATATATATTTTATAGAAAGCGACTTATTTAGTATACCCCCCCCATTGTTGACAAATTGTTAACATATAAAATTGATACACCAATATAATTCATCATGAGGGTCACTCCTTTCTATTTATATATTAACTATATCATAGTTTTAGATAAATAAAAAGAAGAAATTTCATCTTCTTTACATCTTTTTACATTTAACTTTTGGATACTTCTCTTGAAGATATAAACTATTGTTATATGTTTCTTCCATTATATCAGCATATAATTCTTGTTTATAATCAAGTTCGGCTATGCTATCTGCATCAATTGCTTTTTCTCCATAATCAGTTTCTACTTTAGACATAACTCTATCTTTTAATCTTGTAAATGGATAAGTATTAAACCGAGCACGATTTACTAAAGGATATTTAGCTTTAGTATATTCATAAAACTCTCCATTTACTAAATAAACTCTATCACTATCAGTTAAAATCCCTAATTCATCAATCATCTTTTTATCATACTCAGTTATTTGATGAATTCTTGCTTCCGTTATAAACTTACCTTCATTATCAAAGAGAATTGCTGATTTATATTCATGATTATTATAATCATGAGTAAATAAAGCATTAAAATCTGAATAATGATATAAAGTTATTTGACAATCTGGTAATGAGTATAAATAATTATTCTTTTTAAAATAAATACCTAATACCATTTCATAATTAAAATTTTTGTTCTTTAAAACATAAATACCATCAATTAATTTATCAACATCCGTAACCATTGTAAAACTATTTATATGATATTCACATGGTATAACCATTTCTCCAGTTCCAGTATCTTTTAAACCTGATTTTAGTAATTTATAATCTCTTACAATCTCAATTTTTCCCATAACTCCCCTCCAAATTGCTTTATATAATATCATATTTAAACTTAAAAGTCAATTATTTTCGATTATTTTTATAGCATCATTTATTGTATTATCAAAATTATCAAAATCAACATCTAACCAATTAACATTCATTTGATGGTTAAAAAAAGTATATTGTCGTTTGATAAAATGTCTAGTATTCTTTTTAACTAAGTTAATTGCTTCCTCTAAACTAATTTCTCCATCTAAATATCGATAAATCTCTTTATAACCAATTCCAGTTTTAATAGCTTTACTTCTAATACCTTTTCGATGTAATCTTCTAACTTCATCAACTAATCCTTCTTGAACCATTAAATCAACACGATTATCAACTATTTCATATAATTTATCTCTATTAGTTGTTAAACCTATTATTTTAAAATCATACATTTTTTGATTAACATCACTTTTTACTTGATTATTATTTTTTATTTTATTAAGTTCTCTTATTAATCTTTTTCGATTATTAACATGAATATCGGTTTTATGATATTTATTTATTTCTTTTAATAATTCTTCATTACTTAAATTAACATAGTCATTAGTAATTTCTTCTTCTTGAAACCTATAATCATATAATAAACTTTTAATATATAATCCGCTTCCTCCAACGATAATAACATTTCTGTCTTCTTCTTGAAATTTTTTAAGTAATTTTCTTCCATCTTTTTGATATTTATAAATATTATAATCTTCACTAGGACTACATATATCAAATAAATAATGTTCTACTCCTTCTTTTTCACTTTCTTTAATTTTAGCTGTTCCAATATTCATATCCCTATAAACTTGCATACTATCAGCATTTAGAATAACAGCATCTAAATAATGGGCTAAACTAATACTTAATTTTGTTTTTCCAACTCCCGTTGGTCCTATAATTACTACTATTTTCATCTTCATCACCTACATCGCTCTTTTAAATAATTTTTCTAAATCATATTTTGTATAAGCTATTATCGTTGGTCTTCCATGAGGACAAGTAAAAGGATTTTTCGTTTTTCTTAACTCTTCAATTAAATAAGTCATATCAGGCATGGTAATTACATCTCCCGCTTTAATACTCATTTTACAAGCTAAAGTAATCGAAACTTTTTCATTAAATTTATCTTCATCAAAATCTTCATTATTAACTATAACTTCAATTATTTTTTTAATTGATTCAAGAGGAGCATATTTTGGTAACCAAGTTGGATGACTTCTAATAATAATAGTATTATTACCAAACTCTTCATACTTGAAATTAAGTCTATCTAAAATATCAAAATGTTTTTCTAAAATAATATATTCATTACTAGGAAGTTCAATTTTATAAGGTATTAAAACATCAATGGTATTATTAGAATGGGTACTTAAAGCATGATAATATTTTTCATAGTTAATTCTTTCAGCTGCTGCATGTTGGTCTATTATAAACATTCCATTTTGATTTTCACAGATAATATAAGTTCCATGAACTAAACCAATTGGGTACATATCTTTAATTCTTTCATCTTCCTGAAATTCTTCTTCAGTATTTTCTAAAGTATTAAAATCAAATGTAATTTCTTCGACTTTATTATTTGGTTTTATTTTTTCTTCATCTTCATATAAATTTTCATTTACTTCATACTCTACTTTAATATCTTCATAATAATTATCTTCTATATTATCAGGATTAGCCTTCGGTATTAAAGTTTTCTTACTTAATCTATTACTTATTACTTCATTTATTAGACTAAGTAAAGAATCCATTTTTGAAAATTTAACTTCCATTTTGGTTGGATGAACATTTACATCTACTAAAAAGGGGTCTACTTCAATTTTTAAAACGATATAAGGACATCTATCTTTAGGAATATAGGTATGATAACTATCAAGGATACATCTAACTATTTCATTATTTTTAACAACCCGGTTATTAATTAATAAAGTTATACTACTTCGATTACTTTTAGTAAGCTCTGGATATGATATATAACCACTTATTTTATAATCATCATTTTCGCCCTTAATCTCCATCATTTTACTAGCTACAACTACACCATAGATATTATTGATAGTTTTTAATAAATCTCCATTCCCACTAGTGTTAAGTAATTCTTTATCATTATTAATTAAAATAAATTTAACATTTGGGTAGCTTAAAGCCATTTTATTAACATAATCACTTATATTAGCAAGTTCTGTATATAAACTCTTTAAATATTTAAGTCTAACTGGAGTATTATAAAACAAATTACTAACCGTAATGGTTGTTCCTTTTTTTAAATCACATGATTTAACTTCTTTGATAACTCCACCATCTATTTCTAACATCGTGCCTTCTACCCCATCACTTGTTTTTAAAGTAATATTTGAAACACTGGCTATTGATGGTAATGCTTCTCCCCGAAATCCTAAAGAGTTAATATTAAATAAATCATCTAATGTTTTAAGTTTACTTGTTGCATGACGAGAAAAAGCCAAAATACTATCATCACGACTCATCCCAATTCCATCATCTTCAACTTTAATTTCTTTAACTCCACTTTCAACAAGTTCTATTTTAATTATACTAGAATTAGCATCAATTGAGTTTTCAACTAACTCTTTAACCACATTCATGGTTCTTTCAACAACTTCTCCAGCTGCTATTTTATTAGCTAAATCTTCATTCATTACTTGTATTTTATTCATAATACACCTTCCAACTTTATTTTATCAAAAAAAAAGACTATTTGCTAGTCTTAAACTTCTAAAACATTATTATTCAGCAGATAATTGGTATGGATCCGCTTCCGTTCCTGAACCATTTGTTATTACTACAGAGTTCTTAAGTGCTAGAACTATATAAGAAATACTACTAGAACTAATTGATTTAGAATATATCTCTGGCCAACTACGAAAATTACTTATACTAGTCAGGTTTAAAGTCTCTACACTACTAGGACTTATCGAAGTTATCCCACAACCAATCCAGCCATCACTACAAGATGACCCTGCTCCCCACATGAAGTCTCCAACAGAATAATTCAAACTATCACTATAAACAAAAATTAAATCACTTAAATATAATGAACCTACCTTACCCTCCCATGTTGCTTTATTATTAGCCCATACTCGACAACCACTATTAGTTTCAATTGCTTCACTTGTAGCATTAGTAATAGGACCTACTCCTCCTTGACAATCATTTACAGTTCTTTCTTGATTGTAAATTTCTTTAACTATAGTACCATCGTTAGTATTTACACTTCCTAAATAATATTTTTCATCTCGTAACATTGATTTAGTTTCTTCTGATAAATGATTTAAATATCCTTTAGTTCCTTTACTATCTTGTTCTGTATTTAAATAGTACTGAAGTCCTGCTTTGCTCCAGTCATTTCCAACAGTATCATCTCCCGTTATATAATTGTAGTAAGCACCACCATCTAGATTTTTTATTTTATATGTTGTTCCATCTATTGTATATTCTTCTGGAATATCTTCCGGTAAACGACCTGCTATTCTAGTATATTCTTCTCCATTTTCATCCTTAAATATTCCAATTATTCTCCAAGTTTCTTCTTGACTATTATTATTTAATTTGACATAATTATTTACTGGTTTTCCTGAAAATCTATAATCTCGAACTTCACATGAACTTATTGTTTCACATTTATTACCTTCCTTATCAACTGCTACTATTTCTCCTTCTTGGTCAGCCTTTGATTTTAATGTCTCTATCAAATTTTTTCCAGGTTCTTTTTCTAATTCCTTCTCTTCAAAGTCTCCATTAACTGATACTCTAACACTTGCATAGACTTCATTATTCCATGTTTCCATATCATAATCATTACCTGTAGTATTTCCTATTTTAGTATCAAAACTTATCCACATATATAATCTATAGGTTATCTCAATATTATCTTTTGTTCCTGCTGGTATGGTATTTACCCAGATTTTTTTACTCTTTATATCTTCATAACTTGCATTATCGACTACTATTTGTTCTTCTTCTCCTTTTATTTCTACTAATCTAAACATTAAGAATTTATCTAATAATCTTTCAGTTCTTCCTTCTGGATTTTCTACTCCGTGATTTAAGACTATTTCATACCAGATTGGTTTATTATAGGTGTTCTTACCAGTTATCTTAAATTCAAAATAATCATTTGCTCCTGGTTCTTTACTTGGTATAGCATTCTTGATTACTAATTGATTAGTTTCAGTATATTTCATGAAAATATCTCCTGCAACTAGTATCTGATTATCAGTAGTTCTTGAATATGCCCAATAGGCAAATGAAATACCTAATACTGCAATTAATACGATTGCACTTATTCCGGCTATTATTATACCTCTCTTTTTAGTTTTTACTTGTTCCATATTTCTTTACCTCCAATTCAAAAAACACTTAAAAATCTAGTAACTATTGTTACTAATTCTTAAGTGTTATTTTTAATATATATTTTTTAGAAAGTAATTTAGTTAGTAACCCCCCCCATGGTTGACTGTATGTTGACAAGTTATATTTGATACATTAACAATTTTTATCATATGAGGGTCACTCCTTTCTATTTATGAATTAATCTTATCATGATACTTCTAGAATTACAACTAATTTTTAATAATTTGTGCTAATGTTTACAATATAGTTGACATTTTCTTGTTTTAATTTTTTATTTTTATTGTATTCTGCTTCGTACATTCTATATAAATCATTATTATTTCTATTCATTTCTTTTTCTCCTACCATAGCGATATTTTATATTTATATTTTAGCAAAATTAAAACGAGATGTAAATACCTTTTTTCGCTATAGTAGGACACATCTCGTATTTCCATTATATCATTTTATTTTTATTTGTCAAACAATTTTCGTTTTTCATTTGCTTGTTAGGGCTGAGTAGTAACTTATCTAGTTTCAATTTTAACTTTCTTACCTTTAAAAGCAATTACCATTTTGGTTACATCATAATCTTTTAAAGATACATCATAATGATTATCTTCTATTTGTTTAAAAGCCTCACTAATTGTTTTATCAAAATCACTATCTGATACTTTAAATTCTATTATATAAGCATATTTACCTATTATAGGTTTTAACATTAAATCATATCTTCCATATCCAGATTCACGATTACTTGTTATTTCAAAATCATTAGAACTTGAACGAAGTAATCCTAAAGTAAAAGCATGATAAAAATTTTCTCCATTATTAGTACTTGGTACATCATAATAACTAAAACTTTCTTCTACTATATTTGTAAAGTCATTTTTAAATAATTCTATATCATGATTAACTAAATAACTTGTAAAATCATAATTCTTTAATGGACCACTTTCAAACCAATCCTTAACTATATTTTCTAAATTCTTTCTAATTTCTAAATTAGGTATTCTTAATGTTACATCTTCATAATCTAAAATATTATCAATAGGAGTTAAATATCCACATAACATGAATAATGTATAAATACTATTTCTATCTCCTTCTAAATTACTTAAATCTAAATTAACATCTAAATTAATATGTTCTATTCTACCTGTTTCAAGTAATTTTTCAAAACTATTTAATATTTCAAGTTTATTATTTAGATTATAGATTAAATTTTTAAGTAATTCTACACCACCTGTTTTAACCCAATAAGTTTTCAATTCATGTTCTTCATTTTTTAAATAACTTAATATACTCCAAGGATTATATATTATATTTTTTCCAAATAAATATCCATCATACCATTTTTTTACATCTAAAAAATTATCATCTAAATTATATTCCTTTAATACTTCTTTAACTTCACTTTCTGTAAATCCAAAATAAGTAGAATACCTAGAATCAGTTATATTATATACTTCAATATTATTAGCATCACTAAACATATTCTCTTTACTTATTCTTGATATTCCAGTTATTATTCCTTTTTTTAAATCATTATTATCTTTGAATGTTGTTACAAATATTTGTTTAATAAAAGTGATTATTTCATCATAATATCCTTTTAAATAACCATTTAATATTGGAGCATCATATTCATCTAATAATACTATTACTTCTTTATTATATTCTTTTCTTAACATTCTAACTAACATAGAAATAGAATTAGCAAGAAGTACATCTTCATCCATATTAGTTATTTTTTTAAAATACTCTTTATCCATTTCAGCTATTTTATTACTATTTAATAAATTATTATATTTATCATATAATTTATTTATTAATAATTTAAAATTTATAATAAATTCTTGATATGAATTTGCTTTTAACTCTCTAAATGATAATGATATAACAGGATACTTATTCATTTCCATCAAGTATTTATCTTCTTCTTTACTTATATTTAAACCATTAAATAAATCTTTAATATTAGGATTATCTTTGTATTCTATATTAAAATAATAATCAAGCATAGACATATTTAAAGTTTTACCAAATCTTCTTGGTCTCGGAAACCAAACTACTTTTGATGCTTCATCAATTATATCTTTAATAAATAAGGTTTTATCAATATATAAACTATTTGTTTCTATTATTTCTTTAAAATCATGAGTTCCAAGTGCAATTGGTTTCATAGTATTCCTTCTTTCTACTAATATAGTATCATAAAGAATACAAAAAGTAAATAATTAATTAATTATCAGTTATAGGACTTTCTTTTATTTCATTATTATTTAAGATATATTCCATTCCATAATTACCATTACTATCTTGTTCAGGATAATAAATAACAATATAGATACCTTTATTATCATAATATTTAGATTCAATTTCATCATAAAGATAAGTATTATTCCATTTTGTTATAACTTTATCTTCTTTAGTATTTAAATTATATACTTTTAAATTATCATTATCTAAATATATAACATAATCATTAATAATTTGTTTAATATTATTAAACTCTTTACTAGTTGTTAATAAATTACCATCTATATCATATTCTTTTATAACTTTGTTATCTAATATATATAATTTATCTTGATAAAAAGATGTATTAATATTTAAGATATTATTTGCTATTTTCTTTTTATTATTAAGATATATATTTTTACTTAATGTACCATCACAGTCAATGTTTTCAAAATAAATAAATTTATCATTTACTTTATTAACTGTATAATAAATACCACATGTATCAGATTCATTAGTTTCCATTTCAATTTTTTCTTCACTTGTTTTTAAAAGATAATTAGAAACTTTACCATCTTTATATAAGCTAGCATTTAAATATTCACTTACAGTAGTTCCTGAAATATTAGTATAACTATCATCATACATTTTTTTATTAGTTATTAAATTATAATAACCATAGTTACTATTTTCATTTTTTTGATAGAAAATACCAATTACTTGATTATCAACAGCATTTAATTGATAATCAGAATAATCTGCATCTAAATTAATATCTTTTGATTCTTGACTTTTTATATCATAAAGTTTTAAATTTTTATCTTTATATAACATAAAAGAAGTTTGGTCCATATCAAAGATTAATATTTTAGGATTAGTTGTTTCTGTTTCAATTGAAAAAGCATATTCACTACAATCTTCATCTTCAACCATACAATAACTACCATCTTCATATTTATAAACATCTAAAGTATATTCATCATTTAGATTATTAATATTTGTACCTTTAATACCATCTTTTGTTAAAACAAATCTATAAAATAATACAATTATAACTGCTAATAATATTGAAATAATAAAACCAATTGTACTACTAACACTTTTCTTTTTTTGATTATTAACCATTTTCCTAACTCCTATTCTAATTAAATTATAAAACATTTAATTTATAAATTCAATTAATTATTGAAAATAAATTAAAATTGACATTTAATTGTAAAGAAAAAAGATTAGTTTTTAGCTAATCTTAGTATACATATTAGTAAATTTTTAATTCATTAACAACTTCTTGTTGTGTTATTCACCACTTTTTCAATATTCTACTTTTCTGCTTAAATAATCTTCTTCTCTTTTATACGATTTTTCATACATAATAATATAATTTTTATATTTTTTAAAACAATATTTGATTTTTCGTATTTTTTATATTATAATCTTATATGAAAGGAGTAAATGAAGTTGTTAGAAGATAAACTAAAAAAAGAAATTATAGAAAAATATGGTTCTGTCAGACAATTTGCTTTAAAAATTGATGTTCCTTACACAACTATAGATACTATATTAAAACGAGGAATTGATAATTCAAATGTTAGCAATGTGAAAAAAATGTGTAAGGAATTAAATATTTCTGTTGATAAGCTTGTTAATTCTAAAGAAATAGTATCATTATTAGAATTTAATGATGTAACTCCTATTGATACTTTATCAAGTACAGTATTAATTCCTGTTTTAGGAACTATTAAGGCAGGTATTCCAATAGAAACTCAACAAGATATAATAGAATATATTGATATACCTCGTGAATGGACAAGAGGTGAAAAGAAATTTTATGGATTAAAAGTGAAAGGAGACAGTATGTTTCCAAAATATGTAGAAAATGATTATGTTATTTTTGAGGAAACTGTTGATTATATATCTGCTAACAATAAAGATTGTGCAGTTATGGTAAATAATTTTGATGCCACCTTTAAAAAGGTTACAATAAATGAAAATGGTATCATGTTAACACCTTTTAACTTAAATAATTTAGAAGGCTATCAGCCAACATTTTATACAAAAGAACAAGTTGAGAATTTACCTGTAAAAATTGTTGGAATAGCTAAAGAAAAAAGAACGAGATTATAATGTTTCAAAATGAATTAATTTTAATATATTCAATTATTAATACAGCAATATATATTATTTATTCTATGATTAAAAAAATAATTATTAAAATTAAAAAGTAAAGGATGTGAAAAAATGAATAATGAGTTAGAAGCATATAGTGAAAAAACATTTGAAAATATTAAACATATTGATAATAATGGTAATGAATATTGGGAAGCTCGAGAACTTCAACAAATTCTTGGTTACAAAGAATGGAGATATTTTTCTGCCGTTATTGAAAAAGCTCAAATTGCATGCTCTCAAAGTAATAACAATATAAATTCCCATTTTGGTGTAAACACCAAAATCGTAAAAGCAGGCAATTCAACAAAGCCAATTATAGACTATAAATTAAGCAGATATGCATGTTATTTAATTGTCCAAAATGCTAATCCAAAGTATGAGGCAGTTTCTTTAGGACAAACTTACTTTGCTATTCAAACCAGAAAAATGGAATTAACTGAAAATGAGTACAATAAATTAAGTGAAGATGAAAAAAGATTATATAGAAGAAAACAAACTAAAGATGGAAACAAAATTTTATATAAAATAGCAAAAGAAAAAGGTGTTAAGAATTTTGATAGATTTACAAATGCAGGCTATAAAGGATTATATAATGGTGAAAATGCTAACGATATTGCTAAAAGAAAAGGGTTAAGATATAGAGAAGATATACTTGATAATATGGGAAGTGTAGAATTAGGTGCAAATATATTTAGAATAACTCAAACAGAAGCATTACTTGAAAAGCAAAAAGAACCTAACGAACAAATTGCTACCAATACACATTATAAAGTTGGTAAGGCTGTAAGAGACACAATAAAAAAATTAGGTGGAACTATGCCAGAAGATTTGCCTACTCCAGCAAAATCAATTAAACAAATAGAAAAAGAAGAATTAATGAAAATTGAAAACAAATAAAAAATAGTACCTAAAAAAATAAAAATCCTTATAAATAAGGATAATTTACAATATGGCGGAGCGGGAGGGATTTGAACCCTCGCACCAGTTTAACCCGATCTACTCCCTTAGCAGGGGAGCCTCTTCAGCCTCTTGAGTACCACTCCAAGTGAACATATATATAATATCAAATGTTCGAAATCTTGTCAATTTATTTTATTAATTTTTCTAAAAAATTATCTTTTTTCATTTATAGGATGTGAATAGTAATTATTACTAGTTAAATAGTATACTCTTAAAACATCAAATCTATGATGCTTTAGTCATGAATTTTAAAAATCCCATAATCTATTATCTTCAAAAAATATTAAAAATATGTGTTCAAAGCTAAAAATATAATTAATATCTTTATTTTAAATTTTTCTGTTTTAGGTGATCCTTAAAAATAAAATCATAAAAAGAATCATTTTCAGCAGGAATTATTTTATTAGGCAAATTAAGTTTCAAACTATTTTCTAATTTTCTTAGTTTTTCTTTATCTAGTACATCTTTAAATATATTACAATCATATATATCTTTTTCACGATTACCATTTTTACTTAGAAATAATGCTTCTAAAGTAATTGCAAAATATTTAATATTATTATGATATTGTGGAAGATCAGAAAAACTTAATTGAACTATTTCTGGTGAATTATAAATATATTCAACAAATTTATCATTATTTTCATCTGTAAAATAATCTTTTTGAACAATTGATAAATCATCATTTTTAACATACATAAAAACAGTTATAGGAATATCTATAATATTGTTATAATACATTTTTAGCATAATTCTTTTTGTTGTATCACTACGATCACCATTTTTTCTTTCAAAAGAAAAATTATAATTATGGCAAATATTTTCTAATTTTTCTAAATCATTCATATTAATAAAAACATCTAAATCATGGTGATATCTTTCTAAAGGTTTATTAACTAATAAATAAGATAAAATACCACTTGTATAATAATATTCGATTTCACTTTCATTTAACATTTTATTAAAATTATCAAAAATTTCCATAATTAGTTTATGATTTTCTTCAAGATGAAAATCATTTGGATTTATATTCATTTTTTTTAACCATCTATATCTTTCAATTAGATTTTGTAAACTTATATTATAAGTTTTACTAAGGATAGTTAATTCTTTATTTTTTAGTTCATCACTCTTATTCTTTTGTTCTAATATATTATATAAAACAATATCAATAAAATCATTTTTAGTCATATAATTCTCTCTTTCTTATTATAATATTTTTAAGGAAATGGATGTGGTAAGTCAGTTAAATTTTCACTATACTTTAGATTTAATTTTTTTGGAACTTCGAAAAATCTTTTTGCTCCTAGTCTTGGATAAATATGACTCTTATTTAAATCAATTAATGAAGGTGCAACTACTTTTACCACTTTTATTCCTGTTTCTTTTATATCATTTGTTGTTAATTCTTTATAGAATATATCAATATCATTTTTTTGAAGACTTTTAACTACTTCATTGAAAGAAACGATTTCTTTCTTATATTTGATAATTTCACTATCAAACAACAATTTATTAAAATTTTCCCCTTGATAATACAAAAAATGTTCATATAAGGTCTTTATATTATTAACATTTCTTTTTTGAGCATTCATTATATTTAATGAATAAAAATATGTAAATAAACATTCTTTCAAAGATTTATTAATTGCATAATCGGAATTGAGATTTGCAGAAGCCCCTATACCATAATGGATTTTATTTTTTTCTTTTTTGAAAATAATAGATAAATAAATTGGTACCTTAATATCAGAATAGAGTTTGTATACTTTAATACTATAATCGTTTTGAATTAATTTTACTAGATTCTCGTTTATTCCTTTTATTGTATTTATATTAATTTCTGGAGGATTTAAACGTTGCATAAAATTTATCATAAGAGCATCTCTTTCAATTAATTCCATTAATCCACTTTGAATACATTCTTTAATTGTAAAGCCTGCTGCCATACCAGTAGAAGTTGTTTCAGCAACAACTTTGTTCAAATCAAATGGTAAATATATCAAACTAGCAGGCCAATACTTGAAGTTTTTATTGTTTATATTATATATTTTAACCCATTCTATTTTATCGGCATTAGGATTCAAAAAGCAATTGTTTTCCTGGTATTGTTTTTCTGAATAAGTGGAGAAATCATCAAATGTATTTTCGGAATTTAATTCTTGCTTTTTGCCCACAATTATTTCTTCTTTAGGAATATAAGACATACAATATCTTTCTAAAGCTTCTGCTAAACAACTTATCATAGCTATTTGCTTATTTTCATTTACTCCTAATCCACCACTTGAAACTTCTCTACTTAAATTAAATAAATCTTTTGTATTGGCACTTAAGCATTGATACATATGAAGATTATATTTGTCTAATTCATGTCTTTCAAGCATAGCATTTATAATACCAAATTTATCACTAAAAATATTTGATAATCCATAATATTTTTTTCCTAAAATTTTAAGTATTTCATCTTTACTTAATATTAATCTATTTTTATTCATTTTCAGCACCTGGAACTTTAATTATTTTATGAATTAAAGTATTCCCATCTTTCATAATCTCTATAACCTCATTACTTACTAAATTATTTTGATATTTAGTAAGTAATTCTAGACATTTTTTAGAGGATATATTTTTATAAATATTCTTTTTATAGATACTATTTGATACTATTCTTTTGTAAAAACTTTCTTCATTAAAATCTATATTAATAAGTGGACCAATCAAATAAGAGTTTTTTGTTTTAGCCATAAGAATAGTTTTATTTTTTAAATTTCTTGTTTTTAGATATTCTTTATAAAATAAATAACTATTTGTTTTCATAATGTAATTTCCTTGTTTTAGATGGCATCATGAAATCTTGAGCTTCATTAGAAAATTTATCTAAATTATTCATTAATTTATCTTTTTCTTTTGTTTTATCATTTACTGTTATAAACCAAGATCCAATACTAGTTTGTAGAAAAGTATCTATTTCTTTAGGAGACCTTACTTGTTTAGTTTTATATAAAGGATCACATACTATAAAACAATCATCTTTATATCCCGTTATTAAAATTGCATGATAAATGGAATTATTTTCTCCTGCTAAAATAATTAAGTTTCCTTCTTCAAGTTTTTCTTTTAATAACTTTGAATTGATATCAATACCATTTATAACTTTAGTACCTATGAGTTTGGCTCTGTCTAAAAATTCGTTGTATTCTTTCATAGAAAGATCAAAAATTTCCTTACTTAATATTTTTTTGTCATTGTTAAATAAATTTTTATCAGAATGATAGATGGTTGTATTTAATCCTTTTTTTGAAAAATGAAAAGCTAAAGCTGAAAAAGGGGTTCCTATCATGTATTTTGAACCATATAATCTATAATATCTTTTCTCATCATACCAATTTGCTTTATCAATTATTTTATAGTACTCAAGTACCATCATCATGCAAGCAATTGCACAAGTATCTCCTTTTTGCTTGTATGGGTGAACATCTTTATCCATATATTTCCTCCTTTTTTCTTTTAATAATTCAAGAGATTCTGCTATAGTTTCTTTATTAAATTCATAAATAAAACCATCATTTAATAAAATTTTACTTGTGTTCAAATATTCTAATATTTTTTTTCTTAATAAGAAACCTGATATTCCAATTAAATTACTTGCTATTAATTTTTCAGTAAGATTATCATATATAATAATATCTCTTATAGCTTTTCTATCAGGATGCTCTAATGTAAAATAAAAATGATTAGTTTTATATGTATCAGGAATTATGTATTTTTTAATTTCACTTAATATATCTTTTATAGGCATATTTAATTTAGATATAAATTTTTTATTGAATCTAGCATTAAATATTTCAATATCATTAGCATGATATTTACTTATTAAGTAATTTTTAAAACTTTCTAATCTCTTATCATTTGATTTAAGCAAAAATATATAATATAAATGATCAATTTGATATTGAGCAAAAAAAGTTTCTATTGGTGGAGTTATTAACATATTATTTGCATATTCAGAAGATAGATTCTCATCATATACATATATATTTTTACAATTATAATCCAAGTATTTCTTAATTGAACCACTCATTATAAGAGTTGCTTCATCTACTAAACAAGAAGTTAAATAAACTTTAATTAAATCATCAATTTCTTGAGGCGATAATTCTAAATCAGTTTGTTTTATTAAAGTAGTATATGCTGGTTCTAATATAGTTTCATAATAAGAATTATGCCAATTCCATCTATTAATGAGGCGATTTAAAAATACTTCTGGTTCATTATACAATTCACTATTCATCAAATTACTTATGTTGGGATTAGATTCAGCATAGTATCTATTGGCATTAAATAATTGTTGTTCCATTATTTCATCAATATTTTTTTTCAAATAATTAGGTATAATTTTACTTTTTATATTTTCCATTAACAAAACCTCCTTTAAAAGCCATAGCATTAAGCTATGGCCTTCAAGCAAAACAATGATTAATTATGCAGTACATAGCATGTCATATTTCTTATTAAATTTTTTTAATAATTTTCTCATTTTTTACCTCCTCCTCATAATAATTATTTATAATAAATTAAGATATATCAAATAAATTGTATAAATAAAAACAGCAGAAACAAAGCACTATTGAGTTTCTACTGTTTTAATAAAATCAACATTATTGAAATAGAAAAGACATGAATAATGAGTGATATCAATATTTTGTATCGCAATTTTACAAACACTGAATTTATTAAATAATTCTATTGATTGTATCTTTTTCATTTCGCACTCTCCTACATCTTTAAAAAGTATTCTATCATTTTTTGGAAATTTGTCAATAACTTTTTCTATTTTTTTTCACAAACTTTTCTATTTTTTTATTTTATGAAAAATCAATAAAGATGTACATTAAGGAGTCCAAAGACTCCTTAATATATTACATAAAAATTTCTTCAATTCTTGAGACTGCTCTAGGGATTGCTCTTATAATTATCCTATATAATAAGGGTTTCTTTTTAAATTCAGCAATTAATTCAACATCTTTTTTAGTTATTCTAACTTCTCTATGTTCGTTTAAATCATAAGGTTCAATTCCAACAAGAAAATCAATGCTTACTCGGAAATAAATTGATAGGGAAATTAAAATATCAACAGATGGTTGTCTTGAACCATTCTCATAACAAGAAATACAAGATTTCGTAACTCCTAAAATGAATCCTAAATCATCTTGGGTTAATCCCTTTTCAAATCTCAACAATTTTAACTTTTCGCCAAAAGTCATATCATCACTCCACCATTATTGTAGCTTATCTTATAAAATAAGTAAATACTTTTTGCCCCTCTTTTACACTTTTTTTTAACCTTCTGCTTTAAGTTCTGTTACTTGGTCTTTATTCTTCATTGTTGATAAAAAAGTAATACTTTCAGCTATAACGTCCGTGATTTTACGTTTACTGCCATCTTCTTTTTCATAGTTTTCAACTTGAAGTCTACCACGAACACCGATTAAATCGCCTTTAGAACAATATTCATTGACATTCATCGCGAAATTATTCCATAAAACACAATCAATAAAATCCGTATGATAAGTACCATCATTACTTTTGAATTTTCGATTAACAGCCAAAGTTACCCGAGAGACTTTTTTTCCACTTTCGCATTCAACAACCTCTGGGTCTTTTACTAATCTACCAACTAACATAACCATGTTAATCATACAAAACCTCCTTTCAAATCCACTATAAAATAAATAATCTAGATTTGTCAAAATTGAAAATTGCAAAATAAAATTGAAAATTAAAAGACTTTTTAAAACAAAAGTTATTTTTGCTCTAGGGAGATTTTTAAAATTGAGATGAAAAAAAATCGCAATTTAACGATTTTTTGAATTTTTTAAAAAAATTTATTTTACACAATTTGACACTATAAAATTTGTTTTATTAAGCGATTTAACTCAACTGCATACTCAACTGGTAATTCTTCTTTAAATTGATCGATGAAACCTAAGATAATTAATTCCATAGCTTTTTCATATGGAATTCCTCTACTCATTAAATAGAAAAGATTTTCTTCACTTATTTTAGAAACGGTTGCTTCATGATATAAGTTGCTTTCTTTATTTCGATTTATATTAACCGGGTAAGTATCACTTTTACTTATTTTATCTAATATTAAAGTATCACATTTTAAACTAGCTTCACTTCCAATAGCCATTTCTTTAATATCAATTTTTCCACGATAAGTTGCATTACCACCATTTACGGCAATACTCTTGGAAATAATTTTACTTTTGGTATTTTTACCAAGATGAATCATCCTACTACCAGTATCTTGATATTGTCCTTTACCTGCCATACTAACCGTAATACAAGTCCCACTTGCATTATCTCCTTTTAATATACAAGCAGGATATTTCATTGTATTTAAACTACCAATATTCCCATCAATCCATTCCATAACTCCGTTTTCTTCAACTAATGCTCTTTTAGTAACTAAATTATTAACATTAACGGCCCAATTTTGAATAGTTGAATAACGGCATTTACTATTTTTACCAACAAAAATTTCAACGACTGCTGCATGTAAACTTGATTCACTATAACTTGGAGCTGTACAACCTTCTATATAATGAACACTACTATTATCATCAACAATAATTAAAGTTCTTTCAAATTGTCCCATTCTTTTACTATTAATCCTAAAATAACTTTGAAGTGGTCTATCTAACGTTGTATTTTTAGGAATATAGATAAAACTACCTCCCGAAAAAACACAGGAATTTAAAGCTGCAAATTTATTATCCGTACTAGGAACTAATTTACCAAAATATTTTTTAACTAACTCGGGATACTTCTTAATAGCATCATCAATTGATGTGAAAATAATCTTCTTTTCTTCAAGTTCCTTTAACATATTATGATAAATTACTTCACTTTCATATTGAATCCCAATACCATCTAAATTACATTCACTTTCAATAACCCCCAAAGGTTTAAATTCTTCCCTAATCTTCAAATCAACCTTATCCCAATTATCTTTAGTTTCATCTTGTATACTTTTATAATAAATTATCTTATCATAATCAATCTTATATTTAGGTCCAAACTTTGGATCATCTAATTTTAAAAAATCTTGATAAGCTTTAATTCGATAGTTTAAAAAATAATCACTTTCATTTTTATACTTAGATATTAACTTGATATTTTCTAAGTTTAAACCTACGATTTCTATTTTAATCACCTTGTTTCTTAGTCTTAGCTTTTGAAGGAACTTTCTTATTATTATTCATTTTATTATTCTTTTTAAAAGTCTCTTCTTTAATCCTTTTAACTTCTTTTTCTAAATTCTTTTTCTCCTTTATTTTATCTTTATTATTCTTAACTTTCTTTTTAGGTTCTATTTCAGAGTTTTTAGAAACTTTTTTCTTTTCTTTAACTTTCTTTTTAGGAACAATCTCTTCTTTTCCTTCCTTCTTTTGTTTATTTAACTTTCTTCTTTTAATTTTAAGAATTATTTCACTTACAATTAAATCAATAAGAAAAGTTCCTATTAATAATATTAATAAAGTAAAACCAATGGTTGCTATTAAATTCCATAAATTATTATCAAATATTGTTAAAATATCAAAAGTTTTAGTTTCATAGAACATAACAACATCAAGAATAGTAAATATTATCATGAATAATAATGCTTCTTTTAAATAAATTGTTTTTCTTCGTTTTCTATCCCCTTTAGTTTTTTTAGTAGGAAGTCTTTTACCAGTTAAACTTTTAATTATAATTTCATCATCATCAATTATTTGAAGTTTCTTCTTTTCTTCTTTTTTAGTTTCTTTTAATAATCTTTTTTCTTCTTTTAGTTTTTCTTTTTCTTCTTTTAACTTCTGTTTTTCTTCTTTATTTTTCTTCTTTTCTTTATGAAGTAATCTTTTAGCTTTTCTTTTATCTTTAAAAGAAATAAATAAAATCTGGATTCTTTTTCCTAACTTCTTAAATCCTCTACCTATCTTTTTTAAACCATTCCAAATTAATTTAAAGAGTTTAACAAAGAAATTTCTTAATTTAATTAAAATACTAAGGGTTATTAATTTTACTCTTCTTTTAAATGTTCTATTTCTTATTTCTTCTTCGGCTTTTTGTTGTCTTACCTCTTGTTTTTTCTTTTTTGTTTCTTGTTTTTTAATTTCTTTTTCTTGAGTTTTTTTAGTATCTTCAATTACTTTCTTTTGAACTTTTTGATAATTACTTTTTTTAACTGGTGTCTTATTTTTATAATTATTATTTTTAGAATTATTATTGCCTTTTTTAGAAGTGGTATTATTTTTTTTAGGAGTATATTTTTTCTTTGAATTATTCTTTTTACCACTTTGATTAGGCTTTTTCTTAACACTAGTAGTACTACTTCCCATATTATCACTCCCAACACGTTATATTATATATGAAAAATTAATAATTGACAAGTAAAATAAATAATGTTAAACTAATTATTGACCTAGGGGATTAGTTTAATGGTAAAATAGGGGTCTCCAAAACCTTAGATGGGAGTTCGATTCTCTCATCCCCTGCCATATATGAAAATTTATCTAGTTTTAACTAGATTTTTTTATTTTTAATTATTTGACATAACTAGACATTCGTTTAGTTTTTTTCTTTTTATTTTCTAACTCTCTTTGGTATAATTATATTAAAGGAGGAGCTTATTATGAATAAAGATAATGTTTTAAATGATAATGAAATAAATCCTGAATATTTTGAAGTTAATGATAATTTAGAAGATACTCTTGATTTAACTGAAATATTACAAAATGGTGATAGTAATGAATGAAAAGATTGATAAACTTTTAAAAGAATTAGCTCTTTATTATGGAGATGATACTTATAAAACAAGTGATAGTATTTATTATTTTTTAACCCAATATAATATTTCTAAAGAAGAAAAACAATTTGATGTTTATGGTCTATTTCCAAAATGGATTGATTATTTTAAAGATAAACCAAATATTAAAGTATTTAATAGTCCTCATTGGCAATACTTTTGTCAGTTTGTAAATTATCCAAGTAATCCCGAATTAAATGATGAAATAAAAATCTATTTACATATCAATAGTAAAGATATTTTTGAAGTTGCAAGAATATTATTTGAATATTTAAGTCTTAATAATATAAAACATATGTCTAAAATAGGTTCTGATATTAGACTTGACGATATTGTTATTCGAGTTTATTCTAAAAAAGATTATTTAAGAATTAAAAATTTTATTGATAGAACTCCAAGAATTAAAGATAGCTTGCAAGACTCTTTTCCAATTGGTTTTCATGACGGGAAAATTAATTTAGCTCTTGATCGAGATATGAGTTTTAATCAAGTCGTATCAAGTTATTTATATTGGTATATTACAGATAGTAAAAAGGAAGGAAAAGAAGTATCTAGTAGGAATTTTTATAATTATCTTAATAATATTTATAATCAAGTATTTATTAATAAACAAAATATTGATTTATTTTTTAGAAGATTTAAGAATAAAAACTATACTGAATTAAAAGAAGAACAATTAAACAACTATCAAGAGATAACCAAGGTTATAATTGAGTCTTTAAAAAATGATACTTTAGAAAATTATTTTCAAATGGTTGATTTTTGTAATGATAAGGACTTACTTGATAAAAGAATTAATAGTTTTAATAATTTAAATAAAGTTAATATAGAACAACAAGATATCTTATTAGTTAAAGAATGTATTTTAGTAATGGGTAGAAAATATGGGCTTGAAACAACTATTACTAATTTAGATATTTTTATGAATACTGGAAATTTAATAAGAATTACAAGAGATAATGATTTAAGAGGTAGATTTACAAGAAGTATGTCCCCTACTAAACTTAAAAATATTTTAAATGGTAAATCGATGGAAATGTTTGTCAAGGAAACTATATATGGAGTTAAAGAACAAGATAATCCTAAAGAAACTCTTGATAAAGCTATTTTAGAAACTTATAAAAAATATGGTTTAGAACAAGTTACCTATGCAGTTAAGATAGCAATGGATGGTATTTATAATTATTTTACTAATACTAATAGTGCTAGAGATAATTTAAAAAGACAAGTTACAAGTGAACAAATAAAAGCTATAGTAAATGTTGATGTTTTAACTTATATAAATAATACTTTACAAGAATATGGTATAGAGATGTCTAAGAGTAGATAATTTTTATTAAATTCATGTCAAATTAATTGACTTATTCCTTATTTTTTAATAAGATAGATATATAAAGATATGGAGGTAAAATATGGCAACTGTTAAAATTAATAACATTAATACTTTTAATAATACAGTTTTAGATTTAAAAAGTAAAATTGAATCTTCCTTAAAAACGAATATTACAAGTATTAATTCCGTTTTTAGTAGTATTGAGAACTATAGAAATGATGGTTTTAATGCTAATATAGGAGATATTGCTAACACTTTAAAAAGTAATTTAGAAAGTATTTTAAAGAATATTACTAATGCTGAAACGAATCTTTTTAATTATGCCGATTATATTAATCAATTTAATGTTGATGATTATGATGCTGAAGCTAAACCTACTAACCTAGAAAATTTATATAATGAAAAATATTTAGGAATCGTAAGTGAGACTAATGAAACGAATCAAGAATCTGAAAGTAAATCAAGTGATAATAGTGGTAGTCATAGTAGTGAAAGTTCTTTTGTAGTTTTAGGTGATACTTCTTCAAATACTGATACTAATAATAATTCTAGTGCTCTTGAAAATTATTTAGGTAATGTTCAAGGAACAACAATTCCTGTAAATAATAATTTAACTTATAATACTGTTTCTTTGAATATTACTAATCCAAATATTACTAATCCAAATACTTTAACAATTGTTAATAGTCAAGCATTTAATCAAGAAGGATTAGCAACTTTTCAAGATAGATATATTATTAGTACTTCAAAAGATTTTGGAATGGTTGGAGATCTAATTGATATTACTCATAATGATGGAACTGTTTTAAAGTGTATAATTGGTAATATTGAAGAAAATCTTACTACCCCAACGATTAACTTTGTGGTTAATCCTGATACCTTTAAAACTCCCCTTACAACTATTCATCCAAATTGGTTAAATTCAATTAGTGAAATTAAAAATAAAGGTAACTATTTTAATTATATAAAATAATGTAAAGTTATGTATACTTTTTATTAAAAGATTGAAAGATAATAAAAAATAATGATAAAATAAAATTGGCAAAGGAGGAATTAAAAATGTCAAATATTGTAAGTTATAATACTGAACAAATGAGGGAATGGGCGAATAAAATTAGTGGTAATAATGATACTTATTATGATAATATTACCAAATTATTTCAAGAAGTAGAAGGTTTTGTTGGAAGTGGATTCACTGGAGGATTAGCTGATGAATTTTTATCATCTTTTCAAGATAAGAAAAAATATTTCATTGAAAATAAGACAATCATTGATGAATGTATAGACTTAATTACAAAACGAGCTAATAAAATCGATAGTGATGAAGAAGAATTAATGAATCAAATTAAAAATGATACTTATTTAGGAGAATAGGAGGATATAATGAGTACAATAGGTAATTTAAAAATAGATGCTAATGAAGCTAAATCAAAAGCTATGAATATAAGAACTTATGCAAATAGAGTTCAAGAAATTCTTGATGTTATGTCAAAAGCAATGAATGAAATTGATGATGAAGGAACTAATCTTTATCAAGGAACTAGTAAATCTCAAGAATTAAAGGAACAACTTGAAATAATTAAAACTAATTTTGAACCAATTTATAATCAAATTACAGCTTTTGCAAATCAAATTGATGCAACTGCTAATAGTGCTTTGAATCAGTAGGTCGATTATGGATTCTTATAATTATGATTCAACGGCACTTACTAGTTTAATTAGTACTTTAGAGGCTAAACTTGATGAATATAATACTGCTATCGAAAGTATTAAAACTTTAAAAAGTACAATTGAGAGTTCAAATGAATGGGTTCAAGATATGGTTAAATCACCATTCATTTCGAAATGTGAAGAATATTTAACTTATTTTAATAATGCTACAGTAAAATTAGAAGCTCATATAGCTTATTTAAAAAAGAAAAATAGTGTTATGGAAATATTAGAAGAAACATATAGTTAGGAGGCATTTATGGATACTAAAATTAATAAATCTTTATTAAATAGTTGGGCTCAAAGAATCTATTCTGATAATGAGACAGCTATTACTAATTTAAATGAATTTAAAACTTTAGTTAATTCTCTTCCTAATGCCTATGAATCTTTATCATCAAAAGCTTTTATTACTAATATTACTAAAGATATTGATAATACGATTGATAGTCATACAGCTATGGAAAGTTTACAAACTTTCTTAGAAAAAGTAGCTGAAAATGCTAGTAATGTTTAAGAGGTGAATTATGGCAAATTATACAAATTTAGCAAATTCTTTAACGAAAGAAAGTACGAATTTAAATTCTGATGTTACGAATATAAATACTCTTTTAACAACTTTAAAAGTAGTTTATACAGGAGCTTCTGAGACCAAGTTAAGTCGCGATATAAATACTTCTTTAACTGATTTAAAAGGAGTAATAGATAAAACTAATGCTTTAGCTAATACTTTAAAATTAATTGAAGAACATAATAGTAGTGTTAGAACTTTAAATAGTTATGAATCTCAAAAAAGTAGTTGGAGTCCTGATATTAATAATCCAAACGAAAGTAATCCTTATACTTCAAAAGTCGAAGCCTGGAATCGAAAAGTTAAAAATCTTGAAAAAGAGATTCGAAGTAGTCTTCCTCAAGTTACCAAAATTACTAATGTTACTAATTTAATTAAACCAACCATTGATTTTTCTTATAAAGATTATACTAAAAAAGCTAGTACTGCTATTTCTAGTGTTTCAGGTTTAAAAGCTTATTCGAGTGTTACTTATCAAGAATTATTAGCAAAAGCTACTTCAGAATGGTTAGGTGGATTTAAGAATAATTCTTATGGATTAAAAACTAGTACTTTAGCTAAATGTGGTTATACAGCTGAAGAAATTGATAATATTATCAAAGCTAGATTTGTAGGAGCTACTCCAAGAGAAAGAGCTGTTATTTCGGCTTTAACTGTTATTGAATTAGGATTAGATAAAGGAATTAAATCGAATTATGAATTAAGTACTAATTTCTTTAACAGTGTTTCAAAACCTTATGATACTAATACTTTGATTAATCATGGTGCGGACTGTGCTTCTTATCTAAGTTGGGCTTTAAATGAATCATCAGATAGTACTTTTAATAATGCTTCTACTAAAACCCTAAGAAATCAAGGGGTTAAAACTAGTTATGATAATTTACAACCTGGTGATATCATTTATAATTCAAGTCACGTTGCTATGGTTATTGAAAATAATATAAATGGTAATGATGGTAATATCGTTGTTGCTGATGCTAGTCATTATGATACAGGTGGCTATCCAGATGGTATTAGACTTCAAAAAGTTAGTTATAATTCTTTAAAATCAAATGATTTTACAGGTTATAATATGGATAACTTTTATGCTCAAAGTGTTTAATTAAAATCGCTCGAAAGCGATTTTTTAATTTATTCTTTTAACAGTTAAACTAGCATTTACTCCACTACTTAAATTAACTCCAACAGCTACTAAAGCTGAAATAGCCATATCAATGACACTTCCAGAATTTAGGCTAACGATGGTACTACCACTATAAACGGAACTAGTTCCAACTGATAATAATCGTGATACAACCGTTGATGGAATATTCGTACCATTATTTCGAATTGCTAACGTTAAAGTAGTTCCAATAGCAACGGAAACATTTAAAAAATAATTTATTTCATAAACCCCTGTTTGATTAATGGTAATACTATTAGAAGTTGCATAACTAGTATTAGAATTAGGTAGTGTTGTTGGAAGTGGAATTTGAGTTTGGGTTAAAATTCCTAAATTTAGGGTACTTGCTGAATTGTTAAACCTGCCACCATAAGCCGAAAGTCCACCGGCAGGTCCTTGAGGTCCCGTTGGACCTTGAGGTATAACAAAATTTAAAGCATAATTTGTATTCATCTTTTCTCCTATCCAACAGTTGGAGTTATCGTAACAGATGCATTAGTACCAGGTGCTCCGGTTGTTACAGTTCCAATCGTTAAAGTTGGGGCTGGTCCCGTTGCTCCTGTTGCACCGGTTGGACCAATTGCTCCTTGAGGTCCCGTTGCTCCTGCTGGAATTACAAAGTCTAATACATATCCACTTGGATTCATATAAATTTCTCCTCTCTTTAAATAGATTTATCTAAATTATTAATTGGTCTTATAAAAACCATCGCTTGACTACCAGGAACACCAGTTACAACTTGTCCAATTTCAAAAGTTGGAGTCTCTCCTATTTCACCTTGAGGTCCGGTTGGTCCAGTTGGTCCCATATTACTGTTTGGATTTCCAATTACATAAATACTACTAGGACAAGGACATTTATTATTCATTAGTCACCTTTTCCCTTTCTTTAATCAAAAAATCTATTTTATTTTCTTTATACTATATGTCTTAAATTTTAAAGTGTTATTTTTTATTTTAGTCTATTACCATTTTTTACCATTTAGTTCTTATATTGCTTCTTTTAATCGTATTGTGGGGGCAAAAAAGGCAAAAAAAGCAATATAATGAGAAAATTATATTGGTGATGAAATATGGATTTTTCAAAATTAATATTATTAAGACAAAAAAAAGATTTAACTCAAAGAGACTTGGCTAAAATCTTAGGTGTTAGCAAATCAACTTATGCTAGATGGGAAACACAAGAAGAGATTATCCCTCTTTGGCATATGGTTAATTTCTGTAAATATTTTAAAGTATCAATGGATTATATTTTAGGAGTAAGTAAAGTCAATAACTATGAAAAATATGATTATACAAGAAAAATTGATAAAGTTGTAATTGGTGGTAATATTAGATTTTTAAGAAAACAAAATAAATTAACTCAAAGAGATTTTGCTAAACTTTTAAACACTTCCCAATCAACCATCTGTGCTTATGAAAATGGTAAAACCTTAGTTTTAACGGCCTTTATCTATAGTTTAGCTCATGAATTTAATGATTCTGTTGATAGATTATGTGGTCTTGAAAAAGCACTAGAAGAAGTAAAATAGCCTTTGGGTTATTTTTTTATAACTTATTTGATTTACCTATATAAGTTTTAGGAGTTAGATTAAGTAATATTTTTTTATCTTCTAGACTTATATCTAAATTAGAAACAAACTCTTGAATAATCTCTTTAGTAATCTTTTTACCTCTTGTTAAATCTTTTAATTTACTATAAGCATCGATTGTTCCATATTTTCTTAACATCGTTTGAATAGCTTCGGCTAAAACTTCATAGTTATTTTCTAAATCTTCATTTATTTTTTCAAGATTAACTGTAACTTTCTTTAAACCTTTTAAAGTTTCTTTCACACCTTGCATAGAATAACCAAAAGAAATACCTAAATTTCTTAAACTAGAAGAATCAGATAAATCTCTTTGCATTCTTGACCTTGGTAATTTATTTGATAACGTAACTAGTAAGCCATTTGCAATTTCTAAATTAGCTTCACTATTCTCAAAATTAATCGGATTTACTTTATGAGGCATAGTACTACTACCTACTTCATTTTTAATAACTTCTAATTTAAAATAACCCATACTAATATATAGCCACATATCAAGGTCTAAATCTAGAATAATATTATTAATATGTCTTATATTATCTAAAATTGAAACTAAATAATCATGACTTTCTATTTGAGTTGTTAAAGGATTAAAATTAAGATTTAATTCTTCTATAAAGTCTTTTGATAATTTAATAACATCTAAATTTGGATAACAAACGGAAATAGCACTATAATTACCAGTTGCTCCATTAAATTTGGCTTTGATTTTAATATTTTTTAATTTCTTTATTTCTTCCTCTATTCGATATAAATAAACCTTAAACTCCTTCCCAACCGTAGTTGGAGTTGCAGGTTGACCATGTGTATGAGCTAACATTGGAATATTTTTATATTTACTACTTAATTTCTTTAAATAATTAGTAAATTCCTTTATTTTAGGATAATATATCTTTTCTAAAAAATCTTTCATCATTAAAGCATAGGCCGTATTATTAATATCTTCTGATGTTAATCCAAAATGAACAAATGATATTAAATTTTCTAATCTCATTTTTTCTAATTCTTTATCAATAAAATATTCAATAGCTTTAACATCATGATTAGTAATTTTTTCTTCTTCTTTAACTTTTTTGTATGAATCGAGATTAAAATTATTTGTAATATCTAAAATAGAATTTATTTCATTTTCTTTAACTAAAGGAGCAATTTCTTTTTTAATTAAATAAACTAACCATTTAACTTCAACTAAGGTTCGATACTTAATGTAAGCATATTCTGAAAAATAAGGAGCTAGTAATTCCTTAATATCATTATATCTTCCATCTAAAGGACAAAGTTCCATAGCTTTAATTTCTAAATCATTCATATAATACCTCTCTTTAAATTATACATTAAATCTCAAAAAAACAAAAGAAAAATCCTTCAAAAAGGACTTTATTTTACTAATCTAAATTCTTGCATTTTTAATTTAAAACTTA